>CAZRNT010000055.1:5459-6611 GCA_964601525.1 uncultured Erysipelothrix sp. | reverse complement strand
TAATGTTAACAAAAACATAGAAATAAATTGTTAAATAATAATGGTGTAAATGTACTTATTAAATTAATGGTTATACTAATCAATAATAGTAATAATGGGATTGCGAGCATCGAAAAAAAATAATTTTTATGTTTTTGTTCAAAAGACCCTTCTTAGTAAAGAATAGAGCATAGAGATTAAAATTAGATTAAGCCGAAGGTAAGATTCGTTTTTACTTAATTCTTAATCTGTGATACAATTAATAAAATTGAATAAACTAAACGATATGAAGAAGAGGCCGCAGTGATAAAGAGTAACGAGAGTGAAAGGTGTCATTGCCGAAGCATCCATTATGGATGTTGGGGTTGTACTGAAAGGTCCAACACTGTCTGATAAGATTGCCCAATGTTATTAAGAAGCGCTTCTCATATTGGGGCAAAAGTCGACTTTTTAAACTATATGCGCTTTTGCTATAGTTTTTTCTTTTTTAAAAGGAGGAGTCGAAAATGAAATTAAGAGGAAGTATGACGCAAGAGAATGATCAACTACAGATAGGTGGTCTTTCACTTGCTTTTTTTGCGGAAAAATATGGAACACCATTGATGATTTTAGATCAAGCTGGCCTTGAAGAGAACTTGGACGTATTTAAGAATTCATTTCAATCAAATTTGTTTGAAACGGATATAGCCTATGCTTCAAAAGCAATGTTGAATATACATTTAGCGAAAACTCTTGCAGCTTATAATTTTTCTTTTGATGTATCGTCAATGGGGGAAATATATATCTTACAAAAAGCGGGGGTGAATTTGTCTAATACCTATTTTCATGGCAACAATAAAACCAAGGAAGAACTTGATTATGCCATTAAGAATAATGTAGGTACGATTATTGTTGATAATCCTAATGAGTATTCAAAAATTGTGGATATTAATGAATATTATCAAAAAGATATCAACATTATGTTAAGAATCAATCCAGGTATCGAAACAGATACCCATGAATATATTCAAACAAGCTCAAGCACATCAAAATTTGGCATGTCTATTGATAATGTTGAGACATTGGAATTTATTGAGAAAGTTATCGTAGAAAAGAAAGTAAAGTTACTAGGTTTCCATTCCCATATAGGATCACAAATTTTTGAAGAATTATCTTTTTTTAAAGCAAGTAAGA
>CAZRNT010000055.1:0-5449 GCA_964601525.1 uncultured Erysipelothrix sp. | reverse complement strand
AAAGTTTTGGATTTTCAAAAAGAAGTGGAAGAAAAATTTGATTATCAATTTGAAGTCTTAAATTTAGGTGGTGGATTTGGGGTGTATTACACAGAAACGGATAGTCCTTTTGAGATGGGAGAATTCTTAGAAGAATACATTCAAGTAATCGAAAGAGAAATATTAAAAAGAAATCTAAAGATTAGAAAAGTAGTGATTGAACCAGGACGATCAATTATTAACGATTATGTTTCAAGTTTATATCGTATTGGTTCAAGTAAAAAAACTCCGGGAAATGTTGAATATTTATTTGTTGATGGTGGTATGTCTGATAATATCAGACCTGCTTTATATCAGGCTAAATATGAAGCCTACACGACAAGTAAATCAAAAGAATTACTTAATTATCGTGTTGCTGGGAAGTTGTGTGAATCAGGAGATGTATTAATTGAAGAAATTCTATTGCCCAAAAGTAATAGTGATGATTTACTTCTAATACCATCAACAGGTGCTTATACTTATTCAATGAGTTCTAACTATAATAAGGCTTTAAGACCGGCTATGGTGGCAGTGAAAGATAAAGAAACAAAGTTAATATTAAGAAGAGAATCGTTAGAGGATTTAGTTTCATTGGATGTGATAGAATGAAAAAATTAGTCATGAAATTTGGAGGCTCATCTTTATCAGATGTAAAACGAATTAACAGTGTGGCTAAGCTTATTGTGAATAAGAAAAAAGATTATGATTCAATTGTAGTTGTTGTATCCGCAATGGGGAAAACAACTAATTCTCTAATTGAAATGGCTCAAAGCATTAGTAAATTACCTGATAAAAGAGAAATGGATGTTTTGCTATCAACAGGGGAACAAATAAGCATCTCATTATTATCGATGGCACTTAATGAAATTGGTGAGAAAAGTATTTCCTTAACGGGTTGGCAAGCAGGAATCAAGACGTACGGTAGCAATACCAAACAAAGGATTAAGGATATTGATTTATCACGTATTAACAGTGAACTTGCAAAGCATAATATAGTGATTGTAGCTGGTTTTCAAGGTTATGATGATGACGAAAACATTTCGACACTAGGTAGGGGTGGCTCAGACACAACAGCACTTGCTCTTGCCGCAGCTTTAGATTGCCCATGTGAAATATATACAGATGTGGATGGCATATATACAATAGATCCAAGAATTCATCCATCAGCTCAAGTTATCCCGCATATTTCTTATGAGGAATGCATGGAAATGGCCAGTTTGGGTGCCAAAGTTATTGAAGCCCGAGCAGTAGATCTTGCCAGTAAGTTTAAAGTTCCCGTAAGAATATGCTTAAACACAGGAAAAGGAAAAGGAACATTAATTAGTCAAGGAGATAATACAATGCTAGAAGAAAATGTAATTAATAATGTATCGGTATTAGATAATGTTGTTTTATTCAATATCAATAATTTCGCAAATAATCCTAAACAAGTTCTAAAATTGTTTGAGTATTTTGCGCAAACAGATGTGAACATTGATGTGATTAGCCAAAACTTTAATAATGATATTTCATTTACAAGTAGGAAAGAAGACTTGGAAGATGTCATTTCAATTATCAAAAAATTTACACACGAATCATTTGATTATAAGGATGATGTTATTAAAGTATCGGTAATTGGTAATGGTATGAGATATCAATCAGGAGTAGCGGCAAAGGTGTATGAAGTATTCACAGTAGAAGAAGTAAAATTCTATCAAGTTTCCACATCGGAAATTAGTATTTCTTATATTGTTGATGAGTGCAATAAAGAAAAAATAGTACTAGCATTAGCACAAAAATTTAATTTGTTAGGAGATGATCAAGATGAAGTATAATATCGCGATTGTAGGTGCAAGTGGACTGGTCGGAGAAACTGTTATAAAAATATTAGAAGAGAGAAAAATTGAGTATAATAACTTGGTCCTATTTGCATCCAAGCGATCAGCAGGACAAGAAATTATAGTAAACGAAAAGAGCCATATAATTATAGAATTGAGTGAAGAAAACATAAGAAAACAGGCTATTGATTTTGTAATCTTTGCTGCTTCCGCAAAATTATCGGAACAATTTAGCCCGATTTTCGTAGAAGAAAATGCAATTGTAATCGATAATAGTTCCCATTTCCGCATGGATCCCAAAGTTCCATTAATAGTGCCAGAAGTTAACCCTCATGCTCTTGATAATCATAAAGGAATTATTGCGAATCCCAATTGTTCCACAATTCAATCACTAATGGCTTTAAAAGTAATTGATGATTTATTCAAAGTACAAAGAGTTCTTTATACAACATATCAATCAGTATCTGGTTCTGGAACTGCAGGAATCAATGATTTGAAAAATAAGACAAAAAAGAATTATCCTCATTATATACATCATAATATTATTCCTCACATCGATGACTTTTTAGAAAATAAATATACTAAAGAAGAAATGAAAATGATTGATGAGAGTAAGAAAATTCTTAATAATCCAAATCTAAAAATATCAGCAACTTGTGCACGAGTTCCAATAATGAATACTCATGCGGTCAGTATGATTGTGGAATGTGAAAATGAAATTGATATAGAATTACTTTCAAGACAATATGATGCGGAAGAAGGTATTGTTCTATGTGATGATATTTTTAATAATCAATATCCATTAGCTGAAAATGCGAGTGGTAAAGATGATGTCTATATTGGCAGAATTCGCCAAGATTTAGCTTTTGATAATGCGATTAGTTTATGGACTGTTGCTGATAATATTCGTAAAGGTGCAGCAGGTAATTCAATTGATATTTTAGAATTATTAATAAAAAAGGAGACGATGTAAATGTTATTTCAAGGATCAGGAGTTGCGATAGTCACACCATTTTATGAAGATGGAAGTATAGATTATCCTTCCTTAAAAAATTTAATAGAATTCCAAATTGAGAATAATACAGATGCAATTATTATTGCGGGAACAACCGGAGAAACCGCAACTCTAAGTAATCAAGAGCAAATCGAGATCATTGAATTCGCTGTAAAAGAAGTAGATTCTAGAGTTCCAGTTATCGCTGGCACAGGCACTAATAATACTTTAGAAACTGTTTATTTAAGTCAAGAAGCTCAAAAATTAGGAGTGGATGGACTATTGATAGTGACACCATACTACAATAAAAGTACGCAAGAAGGATTATATGAACACTATGAATATATTCATGAACAAACTTCTCTACCAATCTTACTTTATAATGTGCCTTCAAGAACTAATGTTCATTTAGATGCTAATACAGTTTATCAATTATCAAAACTTGAAAGAATCGTAGGAATTAAAGATGCTAGTGGAGATTTTTCCCATTTATTAGAGATTAAATCCCTATGTGATGACGATTTTGTCCTTTATTCAGGAAATGATGACCAAATTGTCCCAATGCTAGCATTAGGGGCCCAAGGAGTTATTTCTGTCTTAGCTAATATTGCTCCTTTAGACACACACGACATGGTTATGGAATATTTAAAAGGTAATCATGAACAAGCACTTAAATTACAAGTTGATTATCAGAAATTAATTTCCTTATTGTTTGTTGAACCAAGTCCTATAGCAGTTAAGTATGCTCTTCACAAAATGTCTTTTATTGATAATGTTTTACGACGCCCACTGACTCCATTAAGCGATTCTTATACTGATGAAATCTTAATGCTTATGAAAGAAAGAGGCTTGTTATGAAAATATTATTAAGTGGACATGATGGAGCGATGGGTAAAACATTTGTTTCTTGCTATGAGATTGCTGCCGCATATTCCAATCAAGAATCCATTAATCCATACCCTTCATATACGAACTTAAATGATGTTCAAGAAGAAATCGATGTAATTATTGACTTCAGTCATTCATCAAATCTTGAAACCATACTTGAATTCGCTGTTGAGAAAAAAATACCGTTATTAATTGCTACTACAGGTATTAGTGAAAATCAACATTCTTTAATTGATGAAGCAAGTCAAGTTATTCCTATTCTGCAATCTGGAAATTTCAGTAAGGGTTTAAATATTATGGCTCAGGTGGCAAAAGATCTAAGTGCAGTTTTAAATAAATACGATATTGAAATTGTTGAGAAACATCATCGTTATAAAAAAGATGCTCCTAGTGGTAGTGCTCAAATGCTCTTTGAAGCAGTTAAAGAAGAAAAAGAGAATGCTTATGCAGTCTATGATCGAAGTCAAAAGGATGAAAGAAGATCTGATAACGAAGTAGGAATTCATAGTATTAGAGCTGGAAATATAGTTGGAGAACATAGTCTTTATTTTGTTGGTGAGTATGAAAGTATTGAAATTAAGCATAGTGCTTATTCCAAAGAAGTATTTGTTGAAGGAGCTTATGAAGCAGCTGAGTACTTAATAAAACAAGAAGCTGGACGTTATAGCTATGAGGATGTGATATTCAAATGATCAATATTGCAATTGTAGGTTATGGTAATTTAGGCAAGGCTGTGGAAGCACAGATTTCTCAACATCCTGATTTAAATTGTATTGGAATATTTAGTCGTAGAGAAAATCTAGATAGTAAAATATATCCAAGTTATCATTATGAAGAGCTTTTTAACTCTAATTTAAATATTGATGTTTGTATCCTTTGTGGCAGTTCCGAGAAAGATTTACAAATTCAAACTGCAGAATTAGCACAATATTATAATTGTATTGATAGTTTTGATATTCATTCATTGATTCCTCAACATCTGAAAAATGTACATGCCAATGCAAGTAAATATGAGACAAGCAGTATTGTCTCTGTCGGTTGGGATCCTGGATTATTTAGTTTACAACGTTTAATCTTTGAAGCCATTTTGCCACAAGGAAAAACAGAAACTTTTTGGGGTAAAGGTGTAAGTCAAGGTCATAGTAATGCCATCAAAACTATTGAAGGTGTAATTGATGCAATTCAATATACGATACCTAATGAAGAGGTTATTGCTGCTGTGAGAAGGAATGAGGATATTGATTCAAGTTTAAAGCATGAGCGTCATTGCTATGTTTGTGCTAAGAAAGAGGACCAAGAAAGAATTAAAAATGAAATTATCAATATGCCTCATTATTTTAAAGGGCAAAAAACCATTGTTAACTTTATCACGGAAGAGGAAATGTTAGAAAATCATCAAGGGATGCCTCATGGAGGTCATGTTATTCGCAGTGCAGAAAGTAATTCTTATAAGCATAATCTATCTTTTGAACTTGTCTTAGAGAATAATCCTAATTTTACGGCTGCGATATTGATTGCTTGCTCCAGAGCAGCGTATCGTTTAAATAAGGAAGGAAGATATGGGGCATTTACTATCTTCGATCTTTCTATGAAGGATTTATCGATTCATAGTCGTGAAGATCTTATCAAAAGATTATTATAATTATTTAGGGAAAATAAATCTTAATACATACTTAATAGTAAGTCTATGGCGCCTTTGCAAAATGACATATATTTAATAATATATATACTA
>CAZRNT010000054.1:0-6810 GCA_964601525.1 uncultured Erysipelothrix sp. | reverse complement strand
ATTTATATTGACTTATTTCATCTTGAATTTCATACAAGCTAAACAATTTCTCTTTAATTTCTTCAATATTTAATTGATATGTATTATGAGAGTTATATTCTTCTTCCGATGTTTCCTCTTCACCTTCAATAAAGTATTTATCATAGTTCAAATCTCTCTCATCCATAGGGACACGATAATAGTCTCCTAGATCATCTGCTTGAACATATTCTTCTTTTGTTAATAATGTTTCATAAAGTTTTTCAGCATGACGTGTTCCAATGACACGTGTTTTACTATCCGTATTAGTAATTTCAATAATTGCTTGAGCTAAATCTTCTATGGTACTTGCAGGTGATTTTTGTACAAAGAGATCGCCTGGTTTTCCTTCTTTAAACGCAAACAAGACTAAATCAACCGCTTCATCAAGACTCATCAAGAATCGAGTCATATGAGGATTGGTTACTGTTAAATCTTTTCCTTCTTTAATTTGATTGAAAAATAAAGGAATTACCGATCCACGTGATGCCATAACATTACCATAACGTGTACCGCAAATAACGGTACCTGTATCCTGTGCCATTCTAGCTTTAGCTATAAATGTTTTTTCCATCATTGCTTTGGAAATCCCCATAGCATTGATTGGGTAGGCAGCTTTATCTGTTGATAAGCAGACTACGCGCTTAACATTATGTAAAATTGCTTCCTCTAATACATTATCAGTTCCTAATACATTAGTTTTAACTGCCTCAATTGGGAAAAACTCGCAGGTAGGAACTTGTTTTAAAGCTGCAGCGTGGAAGATAAAGTCACTTCCTTTTACAGCATGTGTTAAACTTGAACGATCTCGAACATCTCCTATATAAAACTTGAGACGATCATCATTAAACTCTTTACGCATATCATCTTGCTTCTTTTCATCACGCGATAATATTCTAATTTCTTTAATATCTGATTTAATGAATCTTCTAACTAAAGCATGGCCAAATGATCCTGTACCACCTGTTACTAATAAGACTTTATCTTTAAACATTTAATTTCCCTCTTTCATTATTTTAATTAATTTTTCCACAAGTATATCTTTGTCAAAATGACTTGCACTATAATTATAACCGTTTTCACTCATTTCTTCTAGTTCTTCTACAGAAGCTTGATTTGCCTTTAATAATACTTCATATAATTCCTTAGCATTAGCAGCCGGAGCCGAAAATCCACACTTGGCTTTATTAATAATCCATGGTATTTCACCATTAGCAGACGCTAATAAAGGAATCCCATAGGACATATAGGATTGAACTTTAGCTGGCAGCGTACGGTTAAAGATATCTTCATCTGCCAATGAAACAAATCCAAAATGGTTTCTTTCTAGAATACTAGGTATTTCTTCCTTGGCTACTTGTCCTGTAAAGCTAAAGTAAGACTGTAAATTTTTATCAGAAATCTTATTTTCTAGTGTTTCTCTATATCTTCCATCACCAACTATTTCAAAATGAATGTTGGGATTATTGTTTTCTTGCAATAATTCAGCTACATCAAGTAAAACGTCTAATCCTTGCGCCTCACCAATATTTCCGGTAAAAACAACTCTACTTACTTTCGAATCAAAATTATAAGAAAGTTTATTTTTTGGTTTTTCTTCAGCATGCTGAGGTAAGTAGTGAATTTTTTCCTTATCAATTCCATATGACTCTAAAACTTCAATAAAACCATAAGAAGAAACAATGATATTATCAAAACGATTGTATATTTTAATACACATTTTTTCTAAATGTTGGATAATTCTTTTATTTTTTATATTTAACATCGCTATTAATGAACCAGGCCATAGATCTAAAAGATATAAGCTTGATTTAACTTTATTTCTTTGAGCATATTTCAATCCTGCCCATGAAATAAAGATTGGTGAAGTAATATAAACGAGAACATGATCACTTTTTTCTTTTGTAAAGCGGGCATAAAAAAAAGACGAAACAATGTAGCTTAAGTAATTGAAAGCTAGCATAATCGAATTATGTCCTCTAGGAATCACTGGAAGCCTTCTGACTTCAACTCCTTCAACACATTCTTTTCGCCGTTTGAATATTCCATAACTGGGGGGAAAATTCCCTTTAGGATAATTTGGGGTTTGAGTGACTACTGAAACCTCATAATCACCCAAACTCCTACTAATATCATTAATTCTAAAGTTTTCAGGATAATAATGATTGGTAAATATTTTGATTTTATTCATTAATATCCTCCTTTTCCTGAAAGCCTTCAGTACTATCTTTTTTAAACAGAACAATTAAAGTCCTCAATATTAATTTCATATCGTTCCAAAGACTATAATTTTCAATATAAACTAAATCCAATAATAGCTTATCCATTGGTGAAGTATTGTAGCGACCTTCAATTTGCGCGATACCAGTGACACCAGCTTTAACTTTTAAACGATATCTAAACTCTGGTAAATCATCTTCATACTTATGGACATTTTCTAGCATCTCTGGTCTTGGACCCACTAGACTCATATCTCCCATCAATACGTTGATTAATTGTGGTAACTCATCAATTCTTGTTTTTCTTAAGAACGAACCAATTTTGGTAATACGATCATCATCTTCAGTTGCTGAATAATTTTCAACATTTTCTTTCATAGTTCTAAATTTAATAACTTTAAATATTTTACCATCTTTTGTATATCGTTCTTGTAGAAAGAAAATTCTACCATTGTCATCTAGTTTTATTAAAATAGCAGTAATTAATAAGATTGGTGATATCAAAATTAAACCTATGATTGATACAATTAAATCCATTAAACGTTTAAATATTTTTTGTTCAATGGTTAAGCCATCCAAACAAACATCGACCATTGGTTTGTCATCAAAAACAACATGATCGCCACTCATACTAACAATACTTGAAATTGAAGATTCACTTGCAAAGTTAACATTAAAAGAATAACAAAATTCTACAAATGTATTGCGGCGATTATCATCCATATCAAGTAAAACGACATAATCATTTTCTTGAATTAAATCATAAGCAACATCATCATATGCATCAATGATTGAAGTCAATCTATATTGCAATTTATATCTTGATAACATATATTTAATTTTCTCTAAAGAAGTCTCATCTTGATCATAGATTATCAAAGTTCTCATTGGTTTATTGAGTTTAAAATAAATATAATTACCCAGATATGCAAATATAGTAATTAATACAAGTTGAATTACAAAAACAATTATAAACAAATCAAAATGTTCAATTTTAAATTTAATGTTATTGCTTGGATTTGTATTCATAATCATTAATTGTAAATAAGTTACAAAATCTGTAATTAATACCGCTAACATTGTTGAATAAATTATTGGCTTAGATTTTTCTTCACCTATTCTAAAACTTCCATAAACAATCAGCATTAATACTCCTAAAATTACAAAGGTCATCATTGTAATCACCATTGTACGAGAAATATGTGCTAAACCTATATTCCTAATTGAAAACACTCCAAAAAAGACTGTAAAGAGTAAACTATACAATACAAGCTTAACAAGCAAGACTAAAAGGTCTTTAAAATTCTTACTCATAAATACACTCTCCTACTAACCTATAACATTATACTATAAAAAGATTGATTCTTCTTAAAAATGTGATTTTTTACAATCTTAGATAATTAATCGAAAAACTGAATATTTAATCAAAAAGCAATCACTTTTGATTGCTTTGAAGATTTATTTTAACTTTAATTTTTTCTTAACAATATCAAGGGTATCATCGTATTCTGGAACATTCATAAAATGCATGACTGCTAGATATACTAATACTCCAATTATAACGGATCCAAATAAGGATATTTTATAATTAAGATTTGCGCCATCAAGTAATGAATATGAGAAGTAAACAAATACCCCCATTACCAAGGATGCGAAAGTGATTCTAATCGCTGAGTTTAAAAACTTCCTTAATGATATACCTTTGATTTTTCTATGAAGATTATAATAAAGAACAATAACAGCGACAATTGCGGAAATACTTGTGGCTAAGGCAAGACCAGGAACACCCATAATCGGCGCCAGAATTAAGTTAAATATAATGTTTGTTACAACAGCAATAACACCACTAATAACCGGAGTTAAGGAATCTTGTAAAGAATAGAAAGTACGCGTTAGAACATCTCTAAGTCCATAACCTATAATGCCTATAGCATAAAAGAATAATACAGATGATGTTACAGCTAAAGATTGTGGATCATTAGCAAATGCTCCACGACCATAAAATAAATTAACAACTGGTTTAGATAAGACCATAAGCCCTACTGTAGAAGGTATAACAATTAATACAACCATATTCATAATCTTGGTAACAGTTGCTTGTAAAGAATCAAAATCTTCACGCGCAGCTTGTTTGGTAAGTGTTGGATACATTACAGTTGTAATTGTAGTAACAAATAAACCAAAGATAGAATCACTAATTTTAGATGCATAGTTCAGAGTTGAGATAGCACCTGTCATAAGTGTGGAAGCAATTCGACGATCAATAACTGTATTCACTTGATTAATGGAAGATCCCAAAATAATTGGAACAGCCATAACAAGCATTGGCTTTAGATACTTATCATTTAAATTAATTCCCGGTTTAAATTTATATCCACTTTTACTTCGAGCAATAAAATAACTAAGCAATGCTTGAGCAATTGAAGCGATAACAATTCCATAGGCCATCACAATCGGTGCTGTTCTTGCACTCACTATGATTGAAGTAATAATAATGAAGTTCATTAAGAAACCTGAAACAGGTGCAACTAAAAAACGATTATGATATTGTTGATAACCATTAAAAATACTAAAAACACCATTTGACAAAATTGCGAAAAGACTAATTCTAACAAATTGAACCGTTGTGTCAAAGACATCTCCAGTAAAACCTTTGGCGAAAATAGTAACAAGTTCTTCAGTAAAGATTAAACCTAATGCAGTTAATGCAATCGTTAAGACAAAAACAATACTTAGAATATTGTCTAAATACTCATCAGCTCTTTCTTGTCCTTCATGATGCATAATTCTACTGTAAATCGGTATAAAGGTTGAAACTAAACCAGTAGCCACAAAACCAAAGACAACATTAGGAACAAGACTTGCCGTAAAATAAATATCCGCATAGCTTGTGGTTCCATAAAAAAAGGCGAGAACAGATTCTCTAATGATTCCAAAAACTTTGGAAATCATCATAAAGATTGTTAATAAAATTGCGTTTCTTCTCATAAAACTAACCTCTTCTAATTTTTATTTTTATATAATTCATATACTATAATACCATAACCGACTGTTTTTAGGATAAACTTTATAAATGTTGCAAGTTTCACACGATTCACATACTAGTCATTATTTCAGTATTTAGTCTTTGTACTACTTTATTTACTCTAATTATAGAAGTATTTAAAACAACAACTACCTTATACTTTATAGGGGTAGTTGTTGTTAATTCGGTATTCATTGATTTTTTTAAAAGGAATTTTACCATATTGCATATCCTTAACATAAACGCCTTCGATATAACGCTTCCTTATATTATGATTGGCTCTGATAGCATCAATGTCATTTAAAGCTTCGATATAGTGATTACCATCATTATAATACGAAATGTAAAGAGAGTTTGGATCGATAATATCTAAAGCATCCAGATCATTGAGAGTTAAAATTGCTTGCTGTTCAAATTCAATCATGGTTGCATTAATAAGATGTTCTAAAGTTTTATACTGTACATTTTCAGTATAATCATCAACAACGACAAACTTTCCTTCATACATGGCTAAAAGCGAGTAAGAGAGATAAAGCATCGTAACTAGACCATTAGAAAAATGTTCCCTTGTAATTTTGACAGTTTGTTGCTTAAATTTTTTATATATAAAGATCTTAGTTTCATATAATCCATCCCTCTCATCGCTAAACTCATATTCTAATCGATGTAAGTGAGGATAAAAATAATTAAGAAGTCCATTCATTAATTCACAAGATTGTTCGAGTCGCTCTTTAGTATGCAGATCTACAACTCCTTCAGAAGGAGTCATCACTATATCATGCATAAAAGTATAGTAATTTAATCCATAAAAATAATCTTTAATTCTTACAAAAGAAGAAAGTATAAAATACAATAAATTCGCAAGATCATCCTTAATTTCTATTTTATCCTCTGTCCATAAATAAGATAATACTCCAAGGACAGAATGAGAATGATAATTTTCTGCAAAGACTGATTGAACTAAAGCATCTTTTCTATTTAAGACAATTCCATAGCCAAACTCTAGTTTTGAGTACTCCCTTTCAAAAAACAGTAAATCTTTTCTCGCTGTTTTTTATATAGCTTTTCATATGCGACTTCTTTATCATTAGAAAACTCAATATAATAAGATAAGTGACTCCCCTCTAATTGAAAGTCAAATTCTAAACTCATTTTCCTTTTTTTACCAATCATCGTAAAATAATCAATATCATCCTTTAAATTGAACCTATCAATTTCATGTTCAAATCTAAAGTCAGTATTATCAAATCGTTCATTAATCATAAGACCCATTGTTATTTTTTTTAAAAATGCAAAAGACTCTAAAAACTTAGTTTTTCCAGATCCGTTTTCTCCCAACAAGAAAACTTTATGCTTTACAGTTCCCCGACCATCTGTAAAAATAACTTCCTGATCCTCATAACATGAAAAGTTCTTTAGTCTCACTCTTTTTAACATAGACACCACTCCTGTTTATCTTAATTAGATTATATAGGGATTATACATGATTTGTGTTATTTTGATAAAGTCCATATAATTGTGTAAAAGATAAAAGGCCATGTAACAGCC
>CAZRNT010000053.1:0-6898 GCA_964601525.1 uncultured Erysipelothrix sp. | reverse complement strand
CGTTATTTCTTTATCTGAAATTGACGTTTCCTGTTCAGTTTTCAAAGACCATTGCATTTCGTTGCACTTCCTGAGTGCTTAATCATAATACTATTAATAACATACTTTGTCAACTAAGAATTGCATTTATTTTAAGTTTTTCTCATAATATTTTAAAAACAGTAAATAATAGCAATTATGAAGCAACAATTTAACACAAATATATTTGCCCTATATATAAGGATAGAAGTAAGCAATAAACTTACTTCTCCTTAACATTGAAATATAAATTAAAATATTTATAAATTAAATCCTCATCAAAAGGCAAAAGAGACTGTTTAGCCTGTTCAACTAATTTATTCTTCTCACTAACAATTATATCCACCAAATCTTCTCCATAATCCATTTTTCTTTGATGCAATTCAAACTCATCCTCATCAAGGACTATAACTTTTCCATCCGGAAATTTTTTCACATCCAAATCATAATCAATATTCTTTAGTGATTCACCATCATATATGCTCGGAGACGCTAAATTACAATAATAGTAAACACCTTTTTTTCTTATCATTGAAATAACATTATACCAGCGGTCGAAATAATAAAAACAAATAGCAGGTTCACGAGTAAACCATTTCCTACCATCGCCTTCTACCACCCATGTTTTATAAGTGATTAAAACTATTTTTTCTGCGTCCACATCTAACACTGTGCCACTAGACCAGGTTCTATGTAATGATTGATCATGTTTAAAGCTTTGGATGTAAATTACATCGCCTACCTTAGGCTTCATTTTTACACACATCCTATCCACAAATATTATAAGACTTTCAAAGCTTCATTACAAACCAAACGACAAAAAAGGGACCAAAAGTCCCTTTCTAATTAAAAACTATTTTCTAACCTTGGTTTAATTGCCATTACAACAATAAAACTCACAACTGTAGTCGCTAACATGTATGGGAAATTATAAGCCATGACTCCCCAAAAGACATTACCTGGGTAACCATCAGCAAAAAATGCCCAACCTGCAATATTATGTGCCATAAACCTCACAAAGTTTGCTAACAATACCCCCATAGGCAACTTAAGACCACCTAAATCCAAATCCTTAACAAGAACAGCCAATGAATAAGCTCCATAAGCAACAATATAATCCATTGTAAATTGAATTACATTCAAGAAATATGGCGGTTTCAACATAAACTTAACCACAAATGACATCAAGCCAACCAATAGAGATTTTTTCAAACCTAAATGATAACTCGCCATCATCAAAGGGATAACACTTAGCGATAATCTACCACCAAGTGGCATTGCTAAAATATTCAATGTATTGGTTAAATACTCCAATACTGCATACATAGCTACATACATAGCCATCAAAACAAGATCCTTGGTTTTCATATAAAAAAACACCTCCAAAAATATGAGGCGTAAGGAAAAACTCGAACTCCCTACGCTAGCTCTACCTAGATCAGGTGATAAGGGTTTACGAATAATTCGTTCTCAACTTTATTAAAGTTCCCCTGTTCACAAAACGTATTATACATCAAAGCATCATAAAGGACAAAGAAATAGCTATCGAGACATTTCTTCTCGAATCAAATCTATATATTCTCGATAACGAATACCATAAATAATTGTATCGCCATCCATTTCATATAACATTCTACCACTACCAAATACTAAGCCATGTAAATACTCATAATCACAATCAACATCTAAATATGAAACAATCTCCTCATCAAGCACCGAAGAATTTTTAACAATGACCTTATTATCTAAAGCAGATAAAGCAAACTTCGCTTCAAAAGGAACATGCTTTGCACTGACAAATAAAACCAATGCATTTAAATCATACAAATCAGAAAAGACAGATTCATCACCAAAGGGAAAATCAAGTTCCCTTGGTCTAGAGAATAATTTAGCATACTTGCCAATTGACGCAAGCATTAAAGCAGGATGATAAGCAAAATTACTATCCCTTCTTAAAGTTAAAAGTTGCATCATTTTATCAGAAGACAAAACAAAACGCTCTTGATTAGACATTTGCATTAAATACGTGCTATTCATAGCATCAGTATTTAAATCACAATCTCCAAGCAAAACTAAAGTTCCATCTTGAGAAATACGACGAGTCAATCCATCAAGATAAACTTTAGTTTTCTCAGGACCGACACAATCATTGCTCCTAAACAAAATGACTTCACCATGACTTGCATTCAATCTTTTTAATAACTTTGATATTGCATCCATCTTTTCAATCTCCTTACATATTGGTGATTTGACTATGAGCTAACTTGCTAGCCGCAGCCGCAGCAATCGCCCCAACGATATCATCTAAAAATGTATTACACTTACCATTACTAATGTCATTTAACTCGCCAATAATACCCGGTTTCACACGATCAATATAACCATAATTAGTCAAGGCAATGGAACCATATAAATTACATATTCCATAAGCCAAAACCTCATCAATCCCATATAAACCTTCATCAACACGAATTATTTCTTGGATACGTTCACTACCAAACTGATTATTTTCAACCTGTATATCAATATTAATGCCGGTCAACAAAGCTAATTGAACTTCTCTTTTCCCTAAAACACCTTCAACAATCTCCAAAATTTCATCTTCATTAATTTCATCAATAAAATCTTTTTGTAAATGCACAACACACTCAACAATATCGGAAAGTAATACTCCACGTTCCTCTAATAAATCAACGCATTCATTATACATAACAATCACCTTTCCTTAATAACTATGATATTATTATACAATAGACAGGTTAAAAAACCTAGGAGGAGAAAATATGACATATAATGAACTAATAAAAAAACTCAACAGTTACAACTTAGCCTTGAGCACAATGATGTTTGATGCACTTACTATCGCACCTGAAAAAGGAGCAGCATACAGAAATGAAGCTATGGCAATTTTATCAGGAGAGCACTTCAAATTAATAACATCTGACGAAAGCTTAAAAATATTCCAAGACAACATCAACAATGAAAATAAAATTATTTCTGAAAGTGCAAAATACCAAGTTGAAGAAGTTAGCAAAATCAAAAATATTCCTAGTGACGAATATATAAAATTTGTGCAACTAAAAAACGACTCACAACAAGTTTGGGAAAATGCCAAAAGAAATTCAGATTATAAAGCATTCGAAAACAATTTAAACCTTCTAATAAACACTTCCAAGAAAATGGTACAGTATAGAGAAAAAGAAGAATCCATTTACAATCAACTCTTAAGCGATTATGAAAAAGGGCTAAATCTAGAGAAAGTCGATGAATTTTTTGAAGTCATCAAAAAAGAACTTGTACCATTTATTGACAAAGTTATTGAGAAACAAGGAGAAAAACCAAAATTCTTATCTGCAAAAGTTCCTGTTGAAAAACAAAAAGTAATTTCCGCATTAATTATGGATCATCTTTCCTACGACGAAAGCTTCGGACACTTATCCACAGCTGAGCATCCTTTCAGCAGCACTTTCTCAATCAACGACACACGAATCACCACCAACTATAACGTTAACGATTTCACTTCAAATATTTTCTCAGTAATTCATGAAGTCGGACATTCTTTATATAACCATAATGTCAATATAGATTTTGAAGGCTATCCAATCGCCAACAATATGAGCTTCAGCATGCACGAATCTCAATCACGCTTCTTAGAAAACAACATTGGAAGAAGTAAAGAATTTTGGATTCCTCTATACGGAAAACTCCAAGCAATTATTCCTAATGTATTAGCCGATGTTGAGCTCGATGAATTTATAAGAGGCATCAACTATGTCGAAAAATCAGAAATAAGAACGGAAGCTGATGAGTTAACCTATCCATTGCACATTCTAGTGCGTTACGAACTTGAAAAAGAAATGTTCTTAAAAGAAGAAAACCCCAAAGATCTTAATTTAAAATTTAATCAATTAATGTTGGAATACCTTGGAATTGAAATTAAGGATGACGCATTAGGAATCCTTCAAGATGTTCATTGGTCAGACGCATCATTCGGTTACTTTCCAACCTATGCATTAGGCAGCGCCTATGCCGCCCAATTTATGCATCAAATGGAAAAAGATATTCCATTACAAAGCGAGCTAATGATTGGTGATTTAGATCCAATGTTTGTTTGGCTAAGAGAAAACATCCATCAATATGGTGGCTTGTATTCTGCCGATTTAATTTTGAAAAAAACATGCGGAGAAGCCTTCAATCCATACTATTATGTTAATTACCTAAAAGATAAGTATAGTAAACTTCTAGGCATATAGTTAGATAATGAAGTCTAAGTTTGATACTATAAAATTATAGAGGAGGAATATATTTATATGACACATAAATTACCAGAACTAGGATATTCTTATGATAACTTAGAACCACATATTGATAAGGAAACAATGGAGATTCACCATACTAAACATCATCAAGCATATGTAAACAATCTAAATGCAGCGCTTGAAAAACATCCTGAATTATTAGATAAAGATTTAAAGGAAATTATCGCAAACATCGATGATCTACCTGAAGATATTAAAACAGCAGTACGTAACAACGGTGGTGGTCATCTAAACCACAGTCTATTCTGGACTACACTCAGTCCAAATTCTAATGGACCAGTTGGCGAATTGAAAAACGCAATTGAATCAACTTTCGGTTCATTTGATAAATTCAAAGAAGAACTTACAAAAGCTGCAAGCACTCGCTTTGGAAGTGGCTGGGGATGGTTAGTTCTTAACGACAAAAAAGAACTTGAAATTATTTCAACAGCAAACCAAGACAACCCACTAATGTTTAACTCAACCCCACTATTAGGAGTTGATGTTTGGGAACACGCTTACTATCTAAAATATCAAAACAGACGTCCTGAATATTTAGAAAACTGGTTTAAAGTTATAAACTGGGAAAAAGTAAACGAAATCTATTTAGAAAACAAATAAAAATAAATTCAAAAAAACTGTAAGCTTTAACTAGCTTACAGTTTTTTTATGCAATATTATTTTTGATAGAATCGAGCAGGAGTCACTAAACGCTCCCAACTCCCACCTTCCTCAGCATACCACAAAGTACAAGCATACTTCGTCGACAATGGAATTAAGGCTTTATATTCCATAACAAAAGGATTTTTAAATTGTATCGAAGGAAAACCAACCTTAAACGCCTCATCGTTTGTATAATGAAAAACTACAATTATTTTTTTACTGGATAATCTATTTTTCGTTTTCTAAAAAAACCATCAATCTCCTCCATACTAATAGACCACTTATCATCTTTATGCAATTTTTTTATTTCTTTAAATATTTCTTGATTATCTTTAATATAGCTAAGTCGTATAGAAATATCAAAATTACCGTTAATAGGCTTTGGTATATCAAGCGATTGGAATGATTTGCCTACCCCTAAATCAAGGTCAAAATCAACACCATAATGAATTATTAATTCTTTAGCCTTCAATGAAAAATTTGTGTTTGAAAATATTATTTTCGCCATGACTTACCTCCTAATAGAATATTAACAAAATAGCTCAATTTGATTATCAAAATGTTATTGATGTAGGGATTAATGTCCTAAACAGCATACTTTTGTAATGCAAGGAAAGCTCAAGGGTTACATGTTAAATAAATTATGTGTTTTTATACAGTTAAGCTGTATATTTCAACAATGTTTTGGTTACAACTCCACCAGCAAATTCACGATACAATTAATTGAGAGGTAGGAGGGTACAATGAAAGACACACTTGAGATAAAATTGGACTTAATACGGCACCATATCTCCACTAACAATATAAAAGTGACAGATTTATCTCAAGATGCCGGATACGCCCGACCATATGTATCTTCTGTTTTAAATAACAGTAGAGCAGCAAATGAAGGTTTTCTAAACCACTTGTTAGACACCCTTCAAATTGACTATGTAAAAGAGATTGAAAATATGCAATATCTAGATAATCTAATGGAGCGTTTTTTGCACTCTCTTACCTACAAAAAAGAAAACACTGATAAATTGTATAATCAATTACTCAAGATCGGAAATCAATTTGAAGTGCCAGTATTACTAAAGAGTAAATATCATGAATGTTTAAGTTTACATAAGGTAATAAACAAAGAAAGTATCGATGTAAATACAGAAGGATTCAATAAGTCTAGCGATTGTTTATTTATTCTTGCAATCAAGGAATACAATCATAAAAACTTTGATAAGGCCTTAGAGATCATTGATTCACCTGCAATTCAAAAATCAGATACTTCAATGGTTTTATACTTTAAATCTTTCTGCCACTTTAATAATAAGAACTTTATTGAAGCATACCACAACTTATACAAAGCAGAAGCTCTAATATTAGAGAGTTCTAACTATCGAAGACTTTTCGATTTGCAAATTTTAAAAATGAAACTCTTTGCAGTGCAAAACAAATACCATGAAGCTAGTAGAGTTTACGAAAACCTATACTCAATCAAAGATAAAGATAAAAATAGTATCAGCTCACTCGATAACGATTGGTTTGCTTGTCTGATACTTATGAAAAGATTTGATGAAGCTTATGAAATATTGCAACAGGTTCAAAACTTAGATAAAGATAAGATGCTATTAAAGATTTATATGTCTTTAAAAAGCAATTACAACAACACTCATATTGAAGTAAAAAATGAGTATGATAAGAAATTTTTAGACTTAATCAATTTATACCAAAAGAAACAAAACCCAATCATCGAAATTGATAAGTTATACAATTTTTTCTACCAATCAAAACATCCAAATTTATTTTTAGATATAATTGTTAATGAATTATTAAGAGAACTTTATAAAAATAATCGAGCCTATAAAACAGTTGTGGAAATACAAGACAAAACAAAAGGACTTTGCTAATGAGTACATAAAGAATGGCGGGAATGCGACAAA
>CAZRNT010000052.1:0-7002 GCA_964601525.1 uncultured Erysipelothrix sp. | reverse complement strand
AATAGAGACAGATCCTTGGGATGGTATGAAGGAAGTTTTTTTTAAAAATAAAATGAAAAAAAACGAACCAGAAATCCATGAACCAATATTTCAAATGCCAAAGGCTCCTGCAAATGGAAGAGAAGTAAGTGAAGACCAAATTAGTACTCTAAATTATTCGCTTCCAGCAAAATATGTTTTTGATAAAGGATCATTAACTTGGAATCAAGGTCATGGAGTCTTAAAATTGAAAGATAAAACCAGCTATCTTTCAAAATTAGATATTCGTTCCAAAGACTTTAATGCTATGAAATCGATTTTGTATATTGATGTAGGAAATGAAAATCGAAATTTAGTCATTGATGATTTTAAAATTACTGGAGGATTAATTGTTAAAGGATCAGGAAGTTTAAATATATATACGACAATGAAAGAAGATGTCATTTTTAACCCTCATATTTTTAAAGGGCAAGAATCAGATAATCAAAGCGGTAGAAATTCGTTAGTTTTTGTCGCAAATGGAAACCATAAATTGACTATTAAACTCGTAGATCAAGTTGAAGCGTTTATAGAAGCTTCATTTATAGCTAACGATATTGGTATACAGTCAGGTGGAGGAATGAAGTTGTCGGTGAATATTATTGCTTTGGGCGGTGACTCAAATAGTGAAAATCCTTCACATGGTATTGATTTAAAATATGGTAGTTTTCGACATGGAAATCTTGATGAAGATAGCCGAAGAGTCTTTATATTTTATCCTAATGGGCAAATCAGGGTTGAAGGAATACAACTCAATGGTTTTGTTTATGCAAATGATTTAATTGTTGGGGGTTCAAATGTTACAGTACGTCATGATCCTGATTTAATTAATGATTTGCCACCATTAATAGAAGATATTATCAATGATCTTAACATTCTGGAGCCAGGAGATCCAAGTGACAATGATGATAATGTTGATAAGGTAAAAATTAAGTTTGGAAAAATAAGGGAGGTTAGTCAATGAGGTATGAAGTAAACCTTATAAATAGCTCGGGTGAAAAAGAAAAGAAACAAATTTCAGCTGATTCAGAGCAGAACTTGTTTGAAATTATTCAAAAAGAGGGTTCTTATTTAGTTTCTTTTAAAGAAGTTTTCAAGAGTGAATCGAGCAAAGGGAAAATAGATATTAAATTAACCTCTATCTTTTGTTATCAATTAAGTACAATGTTGGAATCAGGTGTTGAGTTAAATACCGCATTGAATTTACTTCAGAGTAAAGCTAAGAAAGAAAAAGAAAGAAACATGTATCGTAGGTTATTAGAAAGTGTACAAGAAGGTAATTCTTTATCAAGTTCTATGGAGATGATGGATGGTGTATTTGATAGCTTATTGATTAATATGGTTAAGTCGGGTGAGGTTGGAGGCGATTTGGAAGGCGTCTTGAAGACCATGTCTCAGCATTATGATAAAAACATTAAAACGAAACAAAAGATTAAGGCTGCAACGTTGTATCCGATTATTTTAGCGATTGTTTCTTTTGTAATTGTTATGGTTTTAGTTTTATTTGTTCTTCCTCAAATAACCAGTACTTTTCCTGCTGAGGAATTGCCGACTACTACTAGAATACTCTATTCAATCTCTAATTTTATTTTATCTTATTGGTGGCTTGTAATCATAGTGATTGGCGGAATCGTCTTTTTACTAAAGGTTCTTTATGATACCCCTAGAATTAGAATACAGTTGCATCAAAAAATATTGTATATTCCGTTTATTGGTAATCTATTAAGAACAATTTACTCGGCTCGTTTAGCTCGTTCGTTCTCTTCTTTATATTCTCATGGAGTGTCTACCTTAGAGATGATTGATTTATCATCAACAACTTTAAATAATTCTTATTTTGAGAAGCGTTTGCAGGAGATGTTACTTGAAGTCAGCCATGGATCAAGCATTTCAGAATCTCTTGAAAATATTGAAGAATTTGATCCAATGTTGTCTTCGATGATGAAAATCGGAGAAGAGACAGGACATCTTGATGATGTCTTGGTTAAAATAGCAAATTATTTTGATGGTGAATCGGAAGCGGCTATAACAAAAATAGTTGCGATAATTGAGCCGGTAATGATTGTAATCATGGGTATAACGATTGCTTTTATAATCTTATCAATTATGCAACCAATGTTTAAGATGTATGACTATGTATAGAAAAGGGGGATTGTTGCATGGCTTTGGTAATTGAAATTAGAGAGAAAGAATTGTTTTTCACTCACGCTCGTCCCAAACCAGGGGGTAGAGTTGAAGTACTGGACCATTTCGTTGTGAAAATAAGCGGTGTAGATATAGATGATGATTTTGATTTTTCCAATGAAAAGTTTAATTCGGTCATAATTAATGAACTAGAAAGACGTAATATTAATGAAAGATACGCAAGTATTGTCCTAAATAATAAAATGGCCATATCTAAAGAACTAGATATTCCAAAAATGGATAAGAAAAGAATGATTAATATTGCTAAGAATGAGTTAAAAATGATGTTGAATCTTTCTCCTGATTATGTCGTAGATTTTATGCGATTAGATTCTTATGAGAAAGGCGAAACAACTTTTGAAAGGGTTATGGCTGCCGCGGTAAAGTATGAGGATATTAAGAAGATTGAGGAATGGACTCTTGGTTTTAATATAAAAATAAAATCCATTCAAACTGGACCCTCAGCAATACTGGCATTATTAGGAGAGCGTTCAGTCATTACCAGTGAAGATGCGATATTATTTGGTGATTTCTGTGATCATTACACTCGTTTCTATTTATATATGGATAAGAAATTTGTTGTTATGAGAACCATTTATCGTGAAGAACTTAATACTGTTGAGTCTACTAAGCGAATTGAAAATTTAATTAAATTAATGTCAACTGCATTGTATGAAGAAACAGGTAAAGAAATTAGTAAATTAGTGATGATGGGTAAAGCTAAACAGATTAAGCAGTTAAAGGATGACTTTGAAAAAAATATTCATGCTCCTGTTGAGTATTTTAATTATGAAAAACTAATTGATGGTGCAGATGATAAGGTTCTTATGTTTATGAATGGGATAGGTTCATTGGTATGAGAGATAGAATAAACTTATATATCCAATATTTGGAATTAGATAAAAAAGATCGACCATTTCCATTTAAACAACTTGCTGTTACAAGTATTATTGCCTCAATTATCTTAGTTGGTTTTTTCTATGCTACTGAATTATTAACGAATAATAGTTTAGTTAAGCAGGAAAGAAAATTGACTTCGTATATTGAGTCTTCAGAAAATATAAACAAATACGATGAGGCAAAGAAAAATAAAAAGACAATTGAAGAGCGACAAGAGTTGAAAGAAAAGGTTGAGGGTGTTAATGCTGTTCTTTTAGAAAAACGTCAGTTCAATCCTATTGTATTTGATCAGATTAGAGATTCCTTGCCTTATGGTGTACGTATTAGGAAAACAGAACTTGTTAATGGAAATCTAGTAATTGATTATGAATCAGATCAAATAGATGGTCCTGCGTTGTTTGCTAATAATTTAAAAGAAAATGTAAACATAAGTGCAATCGATTACAAAGGGTTTAAAAAAGAGAATATTCAAAGCAACAAACAAGGAAAAGATGAAGAACTTGAAGTGGAGAAGAAAGAGCTTGATATTGAGAGCAAAGATATCTATGTTGGCACAATTGAATTAGCATTGGAGGGTGGATATTAATGGAAAAACTTACAATGCGTGAAAAAGTCCTTTTACTTGTATTGGCTTTGACTGTAATTTTAGTGGGTGGTTTTACACTTTTGGTTTTTCCATTAATGGAAAACAATGAAGTTTTGGCAGAAACAGTGGCTGAACTTCAGAGTGAACGTATGATTATGGAAACAACAATTGCTCAAAACCCTAAATTTTTAAAAGAAATTAAAAATACGGAAGAAGAATTAAGTGATAGTTTAAACTTAATTTCTGATCCAGTAAAGACAGAGTGGTTTGACATAAATTTAAATAATTATGCTAAAAATAATCGACTTGAAATCTTAGAAATTGACTATCAAAAGGCGAATACTGGTTTAGCGGAAGTTAATTATCATGAGAGTGGCATTGAATATGAGTTAAAAGAAGAAATTTTAAAACTCAATGAAAGTAATGGATCAGAAGATGAGAATAAACATTCTGATTATGAAATCATTAAACATCCAATGAAACTTGTGGTCGCTGGCACAGTAAATCAAGTTTCCTCATTTATTACAGACTTATATGGTGAGACAGAAACAATTTATATTCGAAATTTAAATTATGACTACAATGAACAAAAATGTGAAATTAATTTAGATGTATATTCTATTGATAAAATTAATTTACAAAATAAAAAACCACACTTCATAGGGAAGTATGGTGTGAAAGGTTCAAAATCAAAATAGTAAACTTAAATACCAGAATATGATTCTATTGCCATAAAGCATGCTTAGAAAGAATGCGATACATAGGTAAGGACCAAATGGTACTGCTGATTTCATATTTACTTTCTTACTTAGAAGTAAATAAACTGCATGAATACCTGCGATTATGATTGAAATAATGAAAGCAGCTACGATATTAGGATAAGCAAGGAAGAAACCTCCACTAAAACTTAACTTAACATCGCCCATACCGATTCCATTCGTAAGTTTCGCAAGAATGAAGTAGGGAATAGATACGACAAAGGCACCTAAGAATCTATATTTTAATGTTTCAGGATTAATAAAAGAATCAATTAAACCTAAAGCGAGTATATAAATATGAAATCGATCATAGATGAGCATGGTATCAATATCGATATAGGCTATCACAATTAATATAGAAGTAAAAATTAATTGAATGATCAATTGAGAATAAGAACTTGCTTCTTTATAAATTAAAACAAAAGCAATTCCGGTTAAAACTTCGATAATAAGATAACGATTACTTAGTTTTTTCTTACAATAACGACATCTTCCTTTATTAAAAACAAAGGAAATAATTGGTATTAAATCTAGAAAATTTAATTCGGTATTGCAGAAATCGCATTGAGAGCGACCTTTAACAAAATCTCTCTCTTCAGGAATTCTTTGAATCAAGACTCCTAAAAACGATGCAATAATCGTTCCCAATATAAAAAATATTAAATACATTACATCACCCCTGTTAATTATAGCAAGAAAGGCGGACGAAATGAATAGAACATTTATCGCAAAGTTATTATTGAAAAATAATATTTTGCAGGAAGAAGAATTAGATCAAATTACTCAACAAGCTCAAAGTGAGGGTAAGACCTTAAATGAGTTTTTGGTTCGAGAACAATTTCTTAGTGAAAGTGACTTATTAAGGATAATTGCTGAAGAATTGGATTATGAATTTGTTTCTAATCCCTTAAGTCTTCATGATGAGTCAAGTCAGGATTTAATAGGCGAGGAGTTTTCAAGAAAAAATAATGTAGTTGCATTATATGTCGAGAACGGCAAGTTCTATGTCGCAAGTAATAATCCTGCAAATTTTAAAGTATTAGAAGACATTACCATGATGACAGGGCTAGATACAGTTCCTATAGTAGCACCTACAGCTGCTATCCAATCAACAATAACACGGGTTTACTCGTATGATAGACCTGATGAAGAAATGTTTAAAAACATGAAACTATCAAAAGAAGATCAAGAATTACTTAACAGGGTAGAAACTGCTCCGATAGTTAAATTAGTTAATTCCATCATCTCAGCTGCCTATGAAGAAAATGCTTCAGATATACACATTGATCCAGAAGAAAAATTCAGTAACATTCGCTTTAGGGTTGATGGTGAGCTTAGTGAATATATGCAGATTAAAAGTAATTTCCATGATCCAGTTATTACAAGGATTAAAATCATATCAAACATGAATATTGCTGAAAAAAGGAAACCACAAGATGGTTCCTTCAGCTTAAATCTTCCTGATCAAAAAATTGATATGCGTGTAGCAAGCATTCCCACACATTATGGTGAAAAGATTGTTATGAGAATTTTAGGTAATGAAAGTATGGTTTCTTATGATATTGATAGTTTGGAAATTAGTGAGAAAACTAAAAATTATTTAAAACACATTATCACAATTCCAAATGGAATCATACTGATAACAGGTCCAACCGGTAGTGGTAAAACGACTACACTATATTCCATGCTCAATGAACTATCGACACCTAACAAATCAGTAATCACAATTGAAGACCCTGTTGAAAAACAATTCGAAGGAATTTCTCAAGTAGGAATTAACACTAAAGCAGGTCTTACATTCGCAAGCGGCCTTAGATCAGTTCTAAGACTTGACCCTGATGTCATTATGATTGGGGAGATAAGAGATGCGGAAACTGCTTCTATTGCGATAAGAGCGGCGATTACAGGTCACTTAGTCTTATCTACACTTCATACTAACGATGCCTTATCATCAGTGACACGTTTAATTGATATGGGAACTGAACCATACATGGTCGCATCATCAGTAAAAACAGTAATCGCTCAAAGATTATTAAGAAAAAACTGTCCGCATTGTAAAAAGGAACACAAATTAACTTACGAAGATAATCTATTACTACAAGATAAAAGTTTACTTACAGCATATGAAGGGGAAGGATGTGAGAAATGTGATCATACTGGATATGTTGGCCGAATAGCTGTATTTGAAGTAATACCAATTGATCAAACCCTGCAAACAATGGTCTCAGAAGGAAAATCTTACCATGAAATGCACCAATATATTCAGTCACAAAACATACCTTTACTTAGGGATGATGTAATCAGATTATTGAAAGGAGGTGATACCAGCGTAAGTGAGGCAAGAAAAGTACTTTATAGTAATGAATTATTTTAAAGATTAGAGAGGAGATACATTTAAAATGAAACTAAACAAAAATAATAAGAAAGAAAAAGGATTTACATTAATTGAACTGGTGGTTGTAATCGCAATCTTAGCAATCTTAGCACTTATCTTAATCCCATCATTATCAGGATATAAGACAAAAGCAGACAAGTCCAAAGACGAAGCAAACGCAC
>CAZRNT010000051.1:0-7079 GCA_964601525.1 uncultured Erysipelothrix sp. | reverse complement strand
ATTCTAGTATTCTTTGCCATGTATTTTGCAGAAAGTTTTAGTTTTATTTTAGCAAAGAGAATCAAAAGAGAATTAAATGCTGTTGAAGCAACAATCATGCTCTTCTTAGGATCGTTCATATTAATCTTCTTTTCTATTGTAAATATTAATTTGCTTTATAAAGTAGCACTAAGCATAAGTTTAGCACTCATCTATATTTTCTTTACTTATAAGAATTTATACGATATTCAAACAATAGAGAATTTTAATCAATTAATGACACAAAATATTGTGAACTCTAGAAACCAGCTAGAGGATGTGGCGAATATGAATCTTGCCAGTGTCAAAATCGATGAAGATATCGATGCTAATAAATCTGATAAGTTTATTGAAGAATCAAGTGGTTATACTCTTTTTAATAAAATATTTTTAAGCAGACATCGAAATTTATGGTATAAACCCCTAAGAATACAATCCATTGGTATATTGGTGTTTTTACTTACTGTAAGTATTTACCTATTTCTATCACGCTATTTCAATATCGTTCAAATTTTTAGTAATGAAAGTAAATATAAAGATATTTATTTGTTCATCACTAAAGCCTTTCTATTTTTCTCTTATTTCACTGGAACAGGAGAAAAATTAAGCCAAGCATATTACAAAAATGCTGATTATAGCTTGCTGCACTATTCATTTTATCGAAGGAAAGAAACAATTTGGTTACAATACCTAAGTCGCGTTAAGTCCGCAATTATGATGGGATTTGTTCCTTTCATAATTTTATCAAGCTTTGGATTAATTTGGTCCTTATCATTTTCTGATTTAATCATAATCGACTTACTATCATTTTTGATTAACATTCTAGTAATATCATTATTCTTTAACTTACATTACTTATTTATGTACTATATTATTCAACCATTTAACGCTAAATTAGAAGCAAAATCTGTAATTTATACACTTGCGAAGATCATGATTTATGTATTTGTTTTTAATAGTTCTGAATTTCTCAGTCAAAACTATAGTTCAGTAGTCTTATCGGGATTCTTTGTTATTTATCTATTGGTCTCCGTCGTACTTGTTAGATTGTTTGCTCATAAAACATTTGTTTATAAAGATTAAAGGAGGGACTAATCCCTCCTTTAATAATATCGATTGATTTCAATTATCTCTAAAAGATAAGTATTTTCAATAAATTTAATACACTGCTCTAAGCTTTTATCCACATTTTTATTACTTGTTCCCACAGAAGCAAGTCCGATTAATAAAAAATCTAAGCTTTCAAAATCACCTATTTCATTTATAGAAACATTATATCTTCGCCTTGTCTTAGCTAAGATACTTTTTGTAAGTGACCTTTTTTCTTTTAAAGAATTAAGGTTTAAATCAATTAAAGATATTTTTATTTCTATACCTTTTAAAATCATTGTGAGCTTAACCTCTTTTCTATTGTATAATTATTCTATTAAGGGGGACATACTATGTTCAATGAAAAAAACATTCCATATCTTCTTGGTGTAGTTCTAGGTCTATCAGCTCTTTTTCTGCAACCCTATATCTACCCTTCAGAAGAGTTTCTATCTTTTTTTATTAGCTTTTTAATTATCTTTTTATTTTCAGCTGTATTTTATATTCTTCATATTGTTATCCATGAAATTGGCCATTTGATCTTTGGTTTAATTGCTGGATATCAATTTGTTTCCATTCGTTTCTTTTCTTTAATGTTGAAGAAAGAAGAAAATAAATTAAAGTTCTCTAAATTCTCTGTACCAGGTACTGGAGGACAGTGCTTAATGGAGCCAAATAATCTAAAGGATACATTGAACTCAGCAATTCTTTATAACGCTGGTGGCGCTCTTATGAACATCATAGCATCAATTGTTGCACTAGTCATTGCATTAAGTCTTAAAGAAAAATCATTAATTTTCGCTTTACTTTTTCTGTTTTCTGTCATCGGTATTTTAACATCAGCAATGAATATTATTCCCTTGAAATTATCAGGAATTGTTAATGATGGATACAACATCAAACTATTGAAAGAAGATAATAATTCACTCCTTGCATTTAATTCCGTATTGATGATGAACGCTAAAATAAATCAAGGACTATACTATGACGACATAAAAGATGAGTATCTTTTTTACAATGAAAATTATAATTACTCAAATCCCCTCTTAACAGCACATGCGGCATTTTATATCAATTCATTGTGTGAAGATAAAAACTTTAAAGAAGCACAGAAGATAATTAACAGCCTTTTAGAAAACAATAAAGAGATGATTGATTACTATAAGAACTTCCTTAAAGCTGAAAATTTATTTTTTGACTTGTGTTTTGGCATTAATGAAGAAACGTATAAAGAACGTTTCAAAGACTTAAAAGAGTATTTTTCTATTCACAAAAATACGACATATGCAAATCGACAAGCACTTGCATATTATCAAGTTGTTGGCGATCAAACGAATTATGAAAAGCATTTAGATAAGTTTAAAAATTTAAAACAACAATTAAGCAACAAAGCAGATATTCTAAACGAAAGTAATCTATTTGATTTAATTCCAATTAGAAATGAAGACCTCTAGCAATATAGAGGTCTTTTTTAATGATTATTCTCAATCTCCTGTTTGACATAATCTTCTAGAGTCAAATCTGATTTAGTAAAGCCATCTACTAAGAAAGGATCCAGGTGTGTAAAAAAAGACTGATCACTTCCCTTACTTGCCATGATTGCTTCACCATCTTCTGAACCATAGAAAGAACGTTGAATATCAGTATATGACAGATTATCTAATTGCTTGATAATTTCTTGAGCTAACGCCTCTCGGTTAAGCACATATTCTTTAACATCTTCGTTATTAATGATCCAAGCATCAACTTTTGTGCCACCATCCACAATGGATTCTTCCTTCGCATTAAAATGATCGATTTCATGTATTTCTAAATCAATTCTCTCATCTACAAAAGAGTACTTAGTCATTGGAATGTATCGACCACCCAATCGCCATTCAAAGTAATCTGGCAAATCTTTCACATAAAAGTAATATTCATCAAATTTAATTCCATCATATTCATAATGTTCATGTTGAAGATATGGAAAAGCCTCAATAAATTCTAATGCACTTTCATACTCATTAAAAAGCAATAAATCATGACTTGAACTACTATCTCTAAACTTTAAACAATACATCCATATCACTCCTTCTTATTCTAATTATAATACATTCAAGAGAGTAAAGTACAAACAAAGACATAGACTTTGATATACTTAAATAAAGGGAGATGAATATGAATAAATATCATACAAATTACCATGACTCTTATATTGAGTCAGATGACAAAGGACAAATCTCTATTATTATTGTATTCCCAATTAGTAATAGAAAAATTAAAATGCAAGAAATAAATAAATCTTGGAATTTTATCTATGACAAAATAGATAGTGATTCACAAAACTACCAAAGCATTGAGGATGTTTTATTCTCATATCTTGATGAGATCTTTACAGAAATAAGTCTCATCAACAATAATTTAGAAAATGAAGAAAATCAAATAGATGGTGCAGTATCTAAAGCTGAACTCAAATTTCTATTATCTATTAAACAAGAAGTCGATACCCTCCTTAACAAATTAGAAAGTATCGACAAGATTTTAAACTTTATATACAAAGAAAAAGATATGATATCGGCACAAGTTGTTTTGAATATGGCATTAAGAATTGATAAAGCTCAATTTCAAGTCAAAACTATTGAATCTAAGGTCAATGCATTAATTGATGTTTCTGATCTCATCTATTCACAAAAACAAAATAATTACATAAAAAGATTAAGTGTCTTAGCAATTCTATTTTCCATCCCTACCTTTATTACCAGTTTCTATGGAATGAATATTGCCTTACCCTTTCAATCTCATCCAGCCTTGCCTTTGATTTTATTATTTGCGAATATCTTTTTAAGCATTCTAACCATTATCGTTTTAAGAAAAATGGAAAATGATTAAGCTTTCTTTTTTCTTTCTATCAAGATAAAAACTAAAACAAGAATAGCTACTGGAAGCAGCCATGACATCCCTTCATCGTATAAAGGAAGAAGTCTAAATGAGTGAAGGAATGAAGGAAGAACTTTTAAATCATCAAGCACTTTAAGCAAAGACAAAGGTAAAGCAAGATAGATGCTATAACGATAGACTTTCGAATTTCTTTTAAAAGCTTCATTTAGAAAAGATAAAATTATAAGTATCAGTGCCAATGGATAGATTAGATTCAAAATTGGAACTGATATTTTTAATATTGTACTTAATCCAAAATTTGATATAAATAAACTCCATAAGGTAAAGATTCTAACCCAAGTTTTATAAGTTAATTTGGATATGCTTGAAAAGTATTGACTAATCGATGTTATTAATCCCACAGCAGTTGTCAGACAAGCCAAGGTAAAGATACTGGCTAAAAGAATTAAACCATAAGGACCAAAAATATACATGATGATATTCGCAAGTGTCTGTGCTCCATTTTCAGTACTACCATACTGGGCCCCACTCAATGCCCCTAGATAGGCAAGACTGGAATAGATAAGTGCTAATATCAAACCAGAAATCAAACCTGCTTTAACAGTATTTTTAATAATATATTTTTCTTCTACAACACCTAAATCTTTAATAATTATTGTAATAACCAATCCAAAATTTAATGCTGCGATCGTATCCATTGTTTGATAACCATCTAGAAATCCAGTAAAAAACGAATGTTGTAAGTAAGTACCGTTTGCCTGTTTTAATGGTGGATAATTCTTTGTAAAACTAGCAATAAATACTAGGGCAATTAAAATCAATAACGCTGGTGTTAATACTTTTCCCATACGATTCAAAAGCTTATTTGGTTTCATAGCTAAAATATAAGCGATTAAGAAAAAAACTGATGTAAATAAAAACAAAGCTAAATCATGAGGTAATAAATCTTTTGATACAAAAGGAGCTAAAACCATTTCATAAGGAAGACTACCAGCACGTGGGATTCCTAAAAGTGGTCCAATTGATAAATAAATTAAGATTGTATAAATTGAGGCAAAATATGGCCCTACTCTTTTGGCTAGATTTTTGAGACCATTTGTTTTTGACACAGCTATAACACCTAAAATAGGAAAACCAACTGCACTCATTAAAAATCCAAACATTGCACTAAAGCTATTCAATCCTGCTTCCTGACCTAAAAAAGGTGGAAAGATTAAATTTCCAGCTCCAAAAAATAATGAAAATAACATTACACCAACTAAAACTAATTCATTTCTATTCAAATCTTTCTTCATTGCTTCCTCCATCTTCTAAAGCAGTAAATAAAAAACTCGCCCCCATAAAAGGGACGAGTTACCGCGTTACCACCCAAATTTTAAAACTCTGTAAAGAGCCTTACTCTCAGTACATGTCTATCAACATGCTTTCTTTTAACGGTGAAACTCCGTTATCACTTACTTCTTTCAGTGATACATCTAGAAGATGATTTTCAAAACACATGGGACTGTTGATTTTCACCAAACATCAACTCTCTGTGAAGGCCATATGAATTTACTCGTTCTTCATTATCGACTTTATATTAAATAAACAATACTAAAAATATATACACTTGTCAAACTTATTCAATAATTTGAATGTTTCTAATATATTCCCATGGAATTGACTTACCAGAAAAATAAAGATTAAAACAATCAGCACTCCCTGTAAAATATCCACTTATACTATCAAGCAATCGATCATGTTCATCATATAGATTAGTTTGTATCGATATTTTCTTTCGCTTCAAAAAAGCTTTTTGTAAGACTTCATCCATTTCCTCTCGACTCATCTGTCCTAAATCCAAAACCTCTTTGTTCTCTTGATGTTTATTATAATCAATGACCTTATTAAGCTCATCTAAAGCAAAGGCAGTTTTCCATTTTAAGCCAAAAGGACGATCACGATAATCATTGTAGTCCTCAAATACTTTTCCAGTTCTAAAACTCTTCATACTTTACTCCTTTTTCAAGACCACTCATTCCGCCAGCATGCCCTCCAACTAAAGAACTTCGAGCAATTGCTCTTCCTCCTTTGACCAAGCTATTCATATAAACTAATTTACCAAAACCATACTCCTGACGAATCAAATCAACAGCTCGATCAAATTTTTCGTCTTTAATTTTATTCTCAAGCGGTTCAAAAAGATTGAGTTGTTCATGTTGATTATTCTCTAATTTAGAACAAGTAATACCTATGTTTCTTACAACTTCACCATTATAGTTTTCCGAAAACATATTAATCATATAGTCTGCAATTTTTTGGCTGCTATTGCTTGCTTCAACAGTGATTTGCTTTTTAAATCCAGACTTTCCATATTGATTAATATAAGCCAAAGAATAACCTATCCAAAGACTAAATCTTCGGGCCTTCTTATCTGACTTTCTTAGTCTTGTAGCAACTTGATCACTCATTTCTCTAATGACAATCTCAATTTCTTCCTTTTTATAATAATCTCTATCTAAGACCTGTGAATTACCAATAGACTTTGATTTAACCTCATATTTCTCTCCTAAAAAACTTCGATCAATGCCCCAAGCATGAGCATACAATTGACTTCCTATAACACCCATTTCCTTACTTAACTTATAATAATTGTAATGAGCTAAATCATAAACAGAATAAATTCCTTTAGATTGAAGATTCAACTTTGTTCGAGCACCGATCCCCCAAAAGTCTTGTAGATCTTTAATTTTCCAAACTTTACTTTCAACATCTTTATACCGCCATTCAGCACGCATATTTTTATTTTTCTTTGCTTCATTGTCCAGGGCTAATTTCGCTAGAAGTGGATTATCACCAATACCAACAGTTGTATAAATACCTGTCTCTTTATAGACCTTAATTTGGATTAAACGAGCAATTTCATCAGCACTAAAACAATTAAAATACTTTAATGATCCTGTGACATCAAGAAATGTCTCATCAACGGAATAAACCTCAATATTAGCATCATCAACAAATGTTCGATAAACTTCATTAATTCTACGATTAACCTCCATATAGAGATTCATTCTCGGTGGAACAATCACCAAATCATCAGGATAGGGAAAAGGCAA
>CAZRNT010000050.1:0-7087 GCA_964601525.1 uncultured Erysipelothrix sp. | reverse complement strand
TTGATAACGGATTAATGGAAAGTTTCTTTGGAATCATGAAATCGGAAATGTATTATGGACTAGAGTATAAATATAAAAGTATTAAAGATTTAACAGTAGCAATTGATGAATATATTAACTATTATAATAACAGAAGAATTAAGATCAAACTAAAAGGATTAACTCCTGTACAACACAGAAATCAATCCTTTAGTTTATGCGCTTAATTTAACCGTCCAAGATATTGGGGTCAGTTCAATATCCCAAAAGGATACAGGGGGTTATTTTTATGCATCTAATAATTCAAGAAGTTCTAAGATCTCCTTCTCAATTATACTTGTAGATAAAACTTTACGAGCAAGCATTGGGTCATCAGTAATAATATTATCCACCCTCAACGCCTGCATCCTCTTAAGATCTTCCTCATTATTAACAGTCCAAACATGAACTTCTTTCCCTTGAGCATTAAGTCGATTCACCAAATTTTTACTTATAAAAGACATCTCTAAACTATAAAAATCAATAAATTCATCGGGTTCAAACATTCCCAAAGCCAAAGGAATAATATAACCAACCTGTAAATCAGGATTGTAGGACTTTACCATCTTCAAAGCATCTAAATTTAACGATGAAATCACAACATGATCATTATAAGATTTCTCATTCAATATTTCTACAACATTCTTAGCAAGAACATCAGCATTACCACTAGGTTTCAATTCAATGTTCAACCTTATATCATTTCCTGATACATCAATTAATTCTTCTAAAGTAGGAATCTTTTCACCATAAAATTCTTGAGAAAACCAAGAACCTACCTCAAGTTCTTTTATTTCTTCCAAGGTCAAATCTTTAACTTTTCTAGAATCATGAGCTAAACGCTTCAAAGAAAAATCGTGGATAACCACTACTTCCTCATCTTTTGTTAATTGAACATCAATCTCAGCAAAATCAGCTTTTTCCTTCTTCGCTGCCTTGATTGCTGAAAGTGTATTTTCAGGAGCAACCGAAGAATTCTCTCGATGAGACGTAACTGCAATCTTTTCGGCTAAAAAATCAACAGACTCATATAAAACCAAACGATTATAAGCCCCGAAAGTTTGTAAAATCAATGATCCTAAAACCAAAGAAATAAATGAATACTTAAGAATTTTACTCTTTTTCTCCTCACGATGAATAAATTCCATCTTTGGCACAAATCCACCATACTCCCTGTATTGCTTCGCTAAAAACATTACAGTCATACTTGAAGAAAAACATAAAATAAAGAATAAATAAATCTTATTGAAAATAAATAAAACAGATACCGATATAGCACTAAAAGACAAGAAAGGTGGCATGATATAAATAATAAGACCAGTAACAATTAAGAGAATAATGTATATCAAAGAACTAGAAATAAACACTTTCAAATTTAGCTTAACAGCTTCTTTTAAGAAAGATAAACGATTCCCTCTAACCCTATCAATACTTGATCTAATAGCAGAAGAAATACTCTTTCCCGCAACAAAAATTTCTTGAAATACAAAAACTAAGTGAAAGCCCACAATAAAAGAGATTACTAAAACAAACAAGTATATGTATAAATAACTTGGTGTTTTAATAACGGTATCCATAATAAACTCAGGTACAAATAAACTATCACTGATGACAGAATTCATACCAAAATGAAAACCTAAAAGAACCATAAATAATATTGGAAGATAAATTAGATTGTGTGTTTTGAAAATATCCTTCAAGTTCAAATCACTATAAGTTAAAACATGTTCACTAACATCATCATATTGAGATAACAAAGTGAGTGCAGAAAGTTCAATCAGCAATAAATAAATTAGAACTACTAAAGAGATTATAATAAATAATCACACTGATACTTTAGATAATAAAAACAACAATGTTTCAGTACTTAAATATTGAACATTATGATAATGAAATAGTTTTCTTCCAAAATAATAAATAATTGGACTTATGAAAAGGTGCAGAATCAAACGATAAAGAACCGTAAAAGACAAAACATTTCTAAATTTTTTGTCTTGTATTAGAGCCTTCATGATCTACTACTTAATATTTCATCACGCAATTTACTATATTCTTCAGACTCTATAAAAGAATACTGAGACTCTAAATTAGCAGTTCCAAAAGCAGTCATTGACATAACAGCAATAGGTGGCATTTGAATCCTTTTATAAATTGAGCCATATAGTTGTTTAATCACCCACTCTAAATCCTTAATAAATTCCTGTGGATCATCCAAACCATAAACTTTCATATACTTACCAAAACGAGTTTTATAAATTTCACCATTCAAATATAGGCTCATTAACTCTTCAATAGAGTGAGTTAACAAGAAGTCTAGAAGATAATCATGGTAGCCCCATTTCATGGGATCAAGTTGATTATGAGCTAATTCAGCACTTGGAGCAAATCCCCATTTAATGCTCGATTCTTCCTCAACAGCAATTAAGTTATGGGGTACAAGCTCTTCATTGAAATCTTCATTCAATAAACGTGCCAAATTAGAAACTTCCATTTTATTTAGATCACCAAGAACAGATAAAGCCCCAATTGCATCACCATACATAGTTGCATATCCAAAAGCAGATTCTAACTTATTACCATTATTAACAATTACACCAGACCTTACACTAGCAATCGACATTAAAATATGTCCTCTAAGTCGAGCTTGAATATTCTCATATGCTAAACCACTTGAAACATCAATTTTAGAACCCGCAAGAACGTCAACTGTTTCCTGAGCTAATGACTCCACCGGTACCGTAAGATACTCAACACCTAATATCTCTGCCATTTTAGATGCATTATTTCGACTCGTTTCTTGATTAAAGCGACTAGGCATATTAACTGCGATTACCCTATCAGCACCAAGAGCATTAACTAATAAAGCTAAAGAAACCGAACTATCAAGTCCTCCCGATAAACCAATAATCCAATTAGGTTTAAATGGAAATAATTCATCATCATAGTATTTAATCAAAGATTTAAGAGCTAGCAAATGATTAACTGGTACTTGATGATTTTCAATGTCTTTATCTATGTCTACCATCAGCAATTGCTCTTCAAAAGGATTCGAAAGATACTTAATTTGATCGTCGTTTAAATAGAGACATGTTCCATCATAAACAAAAACACTTTTACCATTATTTTGCATCCCTACATGATTAATATATATAGTCTTACCTTTCAGTTTTCGTAATTTTTCTATGCGACGCTCAACGACACCTTCATACCAAAAGGAAGAATCAATGACAATATTAATATCACTGACTGCATCTATTTCATCATCTAAAAAAGAAAAAGATACTTTCTTACCATCTAAAATCAGAACGTTTTGATTTGGACGATGCAAAGCGTAATATTTTGATTCGCTATAATATTTATCATCCCTTAAATCTCGCTTATAGATTTTCTTAAGAACATTATTCTTAACAAAATAAATACATTGATACAAATTATTATCAATACGATCAATTCCGCCCCATGCTAAAGCAATACCATCTGCTTTTTCAACGAGTTTATCTTGATAATAAAGTAAATCATCGATCATAGCCTTATCATTAATGCGATCGGAATGCATCATACCCAATAAAGCATTTTGAGGAAATACAATAAGATCAGCCTCACCGATAGATTTATTAATTGCTTCAATCATTGTTTTGTAATTATCTTTAACATTTAAAGCCTTAACTCTCATTTGTGCTAATTTAATTTTCATGTTTTCCTCCCTTTTGTCTAAAGTTTTCATATGCAAAAACTGTACAAGCACCTACCGTACTCAAAGAGGTTCTTGCAGAATATTCTATTCTCGAAGACATATTACACTCATCTCTAACTTTACGAGATAATCCTCTTAGAGCACCCCCTAAAACAAAACAAGAGCGATCTGGAATCATCAAATCCTGAAGAGGAATACTCTTATCATCACGATGAGCAGCAATTAGATCAATATTCTTATCACGCAGAAGTCTTAAATCTTTTTCCAGTTCATCCGATTGAAACCACCAAAGTTTTTCACTTGATCCTGCACTTGCTCTAATCAACTTAGCCTCATGTTCATAGAAATTATAAGATGAACTGATTAGACCATCAAAACCCAAGCTATGTATGGTTCTTAAAATTTCACCTAAATTAAACGGATCACGTAAACCTTCAACACAAAGCAATGACAATAAACCTTTTGAATTTAAATCATCTAAAGAATCAGATAAGCGATTTCCACAATCAATCGCATAGCCACCGTGTGTTTTGTTTTCACACAGTTCATCCATTTCATCACGCTTCATATATTCAATTGGATAATCTTTAGCTATTCTTTTGATATACGCCACATCTTTATTAACTAAATCCTCCAATAAAATAATTTTATTAATTTCTCTCTTCTCATTTTCTAAAATTGCTTTAACACTAATCTTTCCCGAAACAATCATACTCATACCTACCTTTCTTATATTATACAACAAGTATAAAAAAAGAGCCTTTTAAACTTGAAAAAAGGCCCATCCACAATAAACTAATAATAAATCTAAAAATCCAGCACCCAAACCAATTGAATTCAATAAGTTACTTAACTGAGGAAAAATAATCCAATTCATCCTATAGGCAACTATAAATATGATTAATAAAGATAAAACAACCTTACCTAACCATCGATTATTCTTTTTCGTTGAAGGAGCCATCGAGTATCCAACAAGAATCAATATTGTAAACCACAACAAATCCAGAAGAAATTTCAAACCCTTGGGAGTAAAACGAGTCATGATTTGAAGTAAAAATGCACTAATTATAATAGTAAATAAAACAGTCCAATATCGTTTCAAATTACTTACCTCCCTTAATCTGACTTAAATACGTTCCGAAAATAATACCAATACCAGGTGCAAATGCAGAGAATCCCCATAGAATTGACCACATTGATTCTTTAACTTGATTAAACATTGCTGTTCCAAAAAGTGGATTGAATAAACTATAAATCAACCACACAGATTGCTTCTCATTAAAAACAAAGAAAGCATAGGTAATTAGAAAAACAACAAATAATATTAATGAAATTACATTTAATGATTGATCAAGATATTGAATTTTATTCAAATCCCTATTTAAGCCCACCATCATAATGTAACTTGCAATCATATAAACAATAATCGCGAAAACACTCACAGCTAAAACTTGAAAGAATAATGGTAGATTTTTTATATATTTTGTTAAAGGATGACCCAAATTAAACAGCAATAAATGAATAAACCCTAGTAGAACATGCATTTCCAATATGATGGCAAAGGTTCTTTTTTTACTTTTTTCCATAAATTCACCTCTATTAATTGTTATTATACACTTTTTTACTCTTAATTAACATGCTATCACCAAATGAGAAAAAGCGATATTTATTATCTATAGCATGTTGATAAGCAGACATTGTTTCATCATAACCTGCAAATGCACTTACTAACATTATTAATGTTGATTTAGGCAAATGAAAATTCGTAATTATTGAATCAACAGCTTTGAAAGTATAACCTGGATAAATGAAAATTTCACTTTCACCACTGCACTCTTTAAATTCACCATACAGATTCGCAATTGTCTCTAAAGTTCTAACACTTGTCGTTCCAACCGCAGTAACTCGACGATTCTCTTTTTGAGCTTTATTTAGAATATCCGCTGTTTCCTGAGACATTGAATACCACTCTGAGTGCATCTTATGTTCTAAAACATTATCAACTTTTACAGGCCTAAAGGTTCCAAGACCAACATGTAAAGTAATATATGTTATTATTACACCTTTATTCTCCAAATCATTCAATATTTCTTGTGTAAAATGTAAGCCTGCTGTCGGAGCAGCAGCACTTCCATCAACTTTAGAATATACAGTTTGATAACGTTCTTTATCTTCAAGTCGTTCATGAATATATGGAGGTAATGGCATTTCTCCCAATTCATTTAGGACCTCTAAAAATATTCCCTCATAGATAAACTTGAAAATACGAATTCCTTCTTCCCCAATTTCAAGACATTCAGCTTTTAAACGACCGTCTCCAAAAGAAATAACTGTACCTAATTTCACAACCTTTGCATTACCAACAAGACACTCAGCTCTATCATTCTCTACCTTAAGAATTAAAACTTCAACATGAGCATTAGTTTCTTCCTTAGTACCAAATAATCGCGCAGCTAAAACACGAGTATTATTCAACACTAATACATCACCACTTGAAAATTCATCGACTATATCATAGAAATGTCGATCAAGAAGCTTGTCATCATCCAAAATCAATAATTTTGATTCGCTCCTTTTTTTACTTGGTGTTTGAGCAATTAATTCTTCAGGTAAATCAAAATCAAACATATTAATATCCATCTTAAAACTCCTTCACATAAAAAAAGACGAGTGCTCGTCTTTTACCACCCTGGGTGATCAACAGAATCTATACCATAACGCTCGTAAACTTCATCCCTTAACTCTAAAAGACGATCTTCTTCAATAGCTTCACGGATATCTTCCATTAACTTTAAGAGAAAACGTAGGTTATGAATTGATAATAAACGCATTCCAAAACCTTCATTTGCTCTTATTAAATGTCTTAAATAAGACTTAGTATAGTTAGTACAAGCTTCACAATCACAATTTTCATCTAAAGGTGAAAGATCATACTCAAACTTTTTATTTTTAATATTAACACGACCTGTAGAAGTCATAGCAGTACCATGTCGGGCAATACGTGTTGGTAAAACACAGTCGAACATATCAACACCACGAATAACACCCTCAAAAATACCAACCACATCACCAACACCCATTAAATAGCGTGGTTTATCTTCTGGTAAATGTTTTACAGAATAATCAATCATTTTAAACATTACATCTTTAGGTTCACCTACAGAAGTTCCTCCTATAGAGTAACCTGGGAAATCCATTTCAACTAAAGATTTTGCTGAAAGTTCACGTAAATCTTCATATTCTCCACCTTGGACAATACCAAAAAGCGCTTGATCGCTTTCTCTTTGATGAGCATCTTTACCACGTTTTGCCCATCGTAAAGTTCTTTCAACACTTTTTTTCATATAGTCATAATCAGCAGGATACGGAGGACAT
>CAZRNT010000049.1:0-7131 GCA_964601525.1 uncultured Erysipelothrix sp. | reverse complement strand
ACAGAGGAATACGGAATTTCAAAGGCAAAAAGACCTTTCAATTCAAGAATGAGCAAAAATAAACTTGACGATAACGGATTCAGCAGATTGCCCGGATGGCATGATGCTCTTAAACGTTATGTTAAGGAATTGAAGGATAACGGACAGTTCTAATAAATTAAGCAGTCTTTATTATGTTCTAACAAAACCAGTAGGTAAATCGCTAAATGGTGATATTGAATTTTATGAAAACTATCTTAGCAAAGATAAAATAAATCTAGAAGTCGCAGTAGGAAGTGGACGAGTGCTCATTCCTTTCCTAGAAAAAGACTATCAAATTGAAGGTATTGACCTTTCATCAGAGATGTTGAGTTTGTGTGAGCAAGAATGCATGGATAGGAGTCTAGAAACTAATCTTTACTTAGGGAATATTTCAAGTTTTAAGCCAAATAAAACTTATGAACGTATCATTATACCTAGTGGTAGTTTTTCTTTATTTGAAAACATTGATTTAGTCATCGAAAATATAAGTTATTTATTGAATAAGAACGCTAAACTCATTTTTGATATTGTTTACCCAATTGATTTAAGTCCTGGGCAAGTTTTTTCTTACGAACAAAAAATTAATGAAAATAAAAAGATTATTTTAAAAGACTCTCATATTGAAATTAATAAGGATGATCAATATAGTCTGCAGCGTTTGGATTACTATTTTTATGAAAATGAACTTCTTATTCAAAAGGAAAGTGAAGATTTTAAACTCTATTATTATGATTTAGAACAAATTAAGCATAAATTAAAGCAACATGGATTACTTATAGAAAAAATATATGCTGACTATAAGAAAGAAATAAATGAACTTAGTGAACAAGAACTTATAACAATCGTTGCAGTAAAAATATAAATTGGAGGATAATATGAAAATAGGATTTATAGGGATTGGCAATATGGCAAGTGCTATTATTGAGGGTATTGATGATAAAGCAAATGTTTTGATTAGTGCACGAACATATCAGTCAAGTATAGAAAAAGCAAAGATTTTAGGTGTTAAAGCAAGCAAATCTCACAAAGATTGTGTATTAAACAGTGATTTAATAGTACTGGGAGTTAAGCCGGAAGTATTGGAAGATGTGCTTGTAGAGATTAAAGATGATTTAAATGATAAGACGATTGTATCAATTGCTGCGAAAAAAGACATGGCATGGATTGAGTCAATCATTGGGAAAAAAGCAATTATTAGAGTTATGCCAAATTTAAATGTGAAGATAAAAAAAGGAAGTTCAGCAATTTGTAAGAATGAACTTGTTGATGAAAAGTATTATGCTGAAGCTAAAAATTTATTTGCTAATTTAGGAGAAGTTTTTGATTTAAAAGAATCTCAATTCAGTGCATTTATTGGTATTGCTGGAAGTATGCCAGCCTTTGTTTTTAAATTTATTCATGAATCAGCTTTATCAGTTGTGGATGAAGGTATTGATTATGATTTGGCTATTGATATCTGTGCAAGTGCTGTGATAGGTAGTGCAGAATTATTGAGAATAAGTGATGATAGTGCAAGTGTACTCATTGATAAGGTCTCATCACCTAATGGAACAACAATTGAGGGAACTAAAGCACTTGATGAAAATAATTTTGGCAAAGCAATTCATAAAGCGATTGCTGCGACAATCTTAAAAGATAAAAAGGGTTAGACGCGAGTCTGACCCTTTCCTTTGATAATATATTTATAAGATGTTAATTGCTTTAAACCCATTGGTCCTCGAGCATGTAATTTTTGTGTTGAAATACCAATCTCAGCACCAAAGCCAAACTCTGAACCATCTGTAAAACGAGTGGATGCATTAACATAAACACTTGATGAATCAACTTCTTTACAAAAACGATCCGCATGTTCCTGATTTTTTGTGATGATTGCTTCGGAATGTTTTGTGTTGTAATGATTAATATGCTCAATCGCTTCATCGAGTGATTTAACAAGTTTAACTGACATTGCTTTATCGAGGTATTCTTTAGCAAAATCTTCTTCATTTGCTTTATTGAATGTGCTCACAATTTCTCTTGACGCTTCATCTGCGTAAAATTCTACCTGATCCAAATTCTCTTTAAGTCTTGGCAAGAATGATTGTGCTATTTTCTGGTGAACTACAAGAGATTCCATCGTGTTACATACACCAAGTCTTTGACATTTAGCATTTTCAATAATATTTAAGGCCATATCTAAATCAGCATCTTCATCAACGTAGATGTGACAATTTCCAGCACCAGTTTGAATAACTGGGATTGTGGAATTTTTTACTACAGCATTGATAAGGCCTTGACTTCCACGAGGAATTAAGACATCAATATATTCATTCATTTTCATCATTTCATTGGTTGTTTTTCTCTCTGTTGATTTGATGACCTGTATCATATTTTCATCAAGTTCTAAGTCTTTAAGACTATCTTTAATAATTGTTTCCAAAGCAATGTTGCTGGAGATTGCTTCTTTTCCACCTTTTAAGATAACGGCATTACCTGATTTAAAGCAAAGGCCGAATGCATCAACCGTAACGTTTGGTCTTGATTCATAAATAATACCGATAACTCCCAAAGGTACAGACACTTTTTCTATTAAAAGTCCATTCTCAGGTGTGAATTCTTCAAGGGTTTCACCAATTGGGTCTGGAAATGTAGCAATATCGATTAAACCATTGGCCATTGATTGAATTCTCTGGTCATCTAGGATTAGACGATCAATCATTGCTGAACTTAAATTGTTTTCCTTAGCAAGTTTGATGTCTTTTTTATTTTCTTCCTTAATAAAATCACGTCTTGTTATTAAATTATTAGCGATTGTATTGAGTACATTATTTTTATCTTCGTTAGTTAAAAGGGCAAGCTCTTTGGCTGCCTTTTTCGCATTTCTTCCAATATTAATCATGCAAGTCCTCCTTATAAATAATCTTCTAATTTAAAATCTTTGCTTTCGTTTCCTTTGAAGTAAGTACCTAAGTCTTTCCCCTCTAAGATATCATAGAGTATATTGACGTCTTTACCACTAGCTAAGATCATATCGGCTCCATAGTTATTAACAATAATACCAGCATCAACTTTTGCACTCATTCCACCGGTTCCAACTTTTGAGGAAGATGTGGATTTACCCATCTTTAAGTGTTCATCAGAAATTTTTTCGATAAAGTTTATGAGTTTTGCATCAGGATTGGTACTTGGATCATCAGTATAGAAACCATCGATGTCTGATAAGATTATCAATAACTCAGCATCGACCATTGCTAAAACAAAGGCACTGAGATGATCATTATCACCAAATTCAATTTCATGAGTTGCGACGGTATCATTTTCATTTACAATTGGAATAACTCCCATATTTAAAAGTTCGTGGAATGTGTTTTTAGCATTAATTCTACTTTCTTCTTTAAACATTGTATGTTTTGTTAGTAAAACTTGTGCTACCACTTGATTGTATTCTGCGAAAAGGCGTTGATAGGTCATCATTAGTTTAGCTTGTCCTATGGCTGCAAGTGCTTGTTTCTTGGGCATTTGTTGAGGAATGCTATTCATATTTAAAGCTTTTCTACCGACTGCTTGGGCACCTGAAGAAACAAGAATAATTTCTTTACCTTGGCTTTTTAAATCGGACAATACACGGACAAGTTGTTCGAGTTTTCTATAATTTATATCACCAGACTCTGCGTGTGTTAGAGATGAGGAACCAATTTTCACAACGATTCTTTTGATATCTTTAATGTTTTTTCTTTTCATATTTACCTCGTTTTCAAGTGTTTATATCATACTATAGATTGGCTAAAAATGAAATAAGACAAAAAGGCTTCTATCGTTGTATAATAAAAGAAAGGCAGGTAAGCTATGGATGAGAAAAAAAGCTTTAATGAGATTTTAATTCAGCTTGATGAAGTAAAAAATTGGATTGATGAAAATGGCAATGATTTAAGTAAAGATGATCGAAGTATTCTAAGAATTAAGACCAATGGATTGCTTCAACAAACTCTATGGCAGAAGATTCTTGTCGCTAGTTTAATCGCTTCACCATTAATCTTGTTTTTTATGATGACTTATGTTTATTGGGCAAATTATAATATGTTAGTTATAATTGATCAAAAGATTGCGATTAATTCGTTATCGATTCTTTTGTCAGCAGAAAATCGTATAGAAATATTATTGAAATCATTGGCTGATTTAAAAGCACAATTACTTTCTATTAAGAGCATTTTAATTTTAATTCCTATTATGATTGTTGTATCGGTTGCTTTAGGACTGATAATACGATTCTTTATCGATCGGAAGAAAAAGAAATGAAAAAGATTAAATATATTGTAATCTTTGAAATTTTCTTAGGGACGATACTGTACAATGTAAATTATGCATTAAGAATTACTCCTTATCGATTGAGTATTTTAAGAGATTACTATCGAATTATTTTTATAATTGTTTTGATTGTGTTCTTTGTGAATTTATTTTTGCTGATTAGAAATTGGGGCGTAAATAATCGAAAAGGTTTATTTCTAATCATGGTATTTGTCTCTGCCTTATATTCGTATTCTTCCTTCAAAGATTATAAGTTGCATGATCTTCATGAAAATAAAGTAAAGATTGAACAAGTTGACTACTATCTTTATAGTGATCATAAACTTAATGACTTTGGTTTTTTTGAAGTTGATTACTATTTAGCCCATCCTAGTAATGATCGTTATTTGATTGAAGGGGCAGTCATAAAAAGACATTATCAAGAAGAATTTCTAGAAACATATCCTAAAGATTATAATTATTTTGTATCTAGTGAAAATATTGGTATTTTAAAAGAAAAATCTAAAGATAAAAATGAAGCTCAAATTCCTGAAGAACCTACTTATCCCAAGGATGATTTAAATAATGGTAATATTACTTATGAAGATATTGATAATAAAAACGTGAAATTTCGTTTGAAGAATGGTGCATCTGAATATGCATTTCTTGTCACAAATCGTGCTGGTAATGCTGAACTTGTTGAAGTGTATAAAAGTACTAATAAGAAAAATTGGATTTATGTAAATTCTTTGGCAGAGACATCAGAGATCTATAATGTGCTAATGCCTAAAGAGAATTTATTTATCTTTAATTATTCATCGACATATACGGATGGTAGGATGAATTTATTTATCAGTGATTCTACGTTTGATGAAATGATTCCAGTGTCCGTTCCTTTTGAAAGTGCTAATGATGTTTATCTTGAAGATGCCTACATGCAAAGGGATAAAATAGTAATTAAAGCTAGTGGTCCTTCTTGGAATTATGGAAATACTCGCTCATTTTATGAATCATCAGATGCTGGGTTGACTTGGTCATATATTAAAACAGAAAAGCGATAAAAAAAAGGTGTTTTGGGGAACACCTTTTAATTAAGTCCAAGGACTTTAACGCATAGTATTACAAATGGCAAGGCGACGAAAGTTCTTATCAAGAATACGAGCAATACATCTTTGAAGTCTTTCACTACTTTCGTAGATGTGAGGAGTGAAGCGATTTCTGACATAAAGACAATTTGTAAGATGCTCATTGCCGCAATGATAAAGCGACTTCCAACGCTTGCGATGTCTTTTCCTAAAATTACAGGTAAATAGTTATCGGCAAAACCAGACATAATTGCACTAGCACTTGCTGCTGGTTCTGAAATGTTTGCTGTTTTAAGAATTAATTCAATTGGGAATGATACCCATTGTAAGATTGGTGTGTAAATGGATGTCATTAAGGCAAGGGTACCCCAGCAAACAATAATAGGTTGTAGCCAAATGACATAGAATAACATGTTATTAATCTTGCTTGTAAAGTTTTTGATACTTACTTTATCAGCTCTTTGTAAAGCACGATCGAATGCATAAGCAAGTTTGCTTTGATCTTTGTTTTCTTCAACTTTTAAAGGTGATACTGTTTCACCATTAACATAAGTTTCTGGATAATTTGATATTGGTGGAAGACGAACGCCAACGATTGCGACGATGATTCCTACAAGTGTAATTACAAGGAATAGTGCTAGGAAGTGATCCATAATTCCAAAGACTGAACTTACTAGAACAATCCATCCAACACTTGATGTAGAAAATTGGGATCCAATAATTGCTGCTTCTTTAACGGTATAGTAACCTTCTTCAAAGAGGTCTCTAGTTCCTAAAATTGCGGCGTTTCCTGGTCCTACCCAAGCACTAATGATACTAACTGCACCCATTTCAGAAACTTTAAAGATTGGTTTAACAATAAATCCAACAAGTTCTCCAATGAATTCCATTGCTCCACATTCAAGAATGAATGTTTGTAGTAGGAGCATGCAAGGTACAAGTACAGATAATTGTGTTGCAAGTCCAAACATACTTGCTCCAGTATCAGCTGAGATAATAAATTCAGGTCCTATTTCAAAGTATACAAGAACACAGACTAGGGCTCCTAGGAATCTATTAACAATGTAAAATAGACTTGTTGAGAATATATTATTTAATGTTTAATTTTCTCTGATCCATTTTGGTTGAGCGATATAATCATAAAGGGCAACAACAGCACTAATAATCATGAGTAGCATAATGACAAATCTTAAAGCTGCTTGATTATTATTGATGAATACTTTTAAGTAATAAAATAGTACGGTATCTACTGTTCCATTGAAGTTGAAGGGAATAAGTACTAGTAATACTCCAAGCATCGTTCCAACAATAAATTTAAAGACATTAATGGGTTTTCGTGTTTCGCTCATTATTTGTTGTCTCCTGAATATTTAATTTGGTTTGCAAGTTCTTTTAATAAAGTTTTTGATGATTCAAATTTTTCTTTTTCTTGCTCGTTCATTGGCATATGAATTGTTTTTGTATTTCAATTTGCATTGATAACACTTGGTAAACTAATGTATAGTTCTTCATCGCTTCCTTCAAGTGTTGTCAAGCTTGATACGGGTAGAATTAGATCTTCATCACGGATAATTGCTCGGGCAACATCAGCAATGGCTAATGCGACACAGTACGCGTTAGGACCTTTCATTTCCCATACATCAAATGCTGTTTGACGAACTTCATCTTCTAATTTTGTAAAGTAATCTTCGCTTAATTTAATATTATTAATTTCTGCATATTCTTCAATTGATAATCCAGCGATTTTTGTTTTTGACCAAAG
>CAZRNT010000048.1:0-7254 GCA_964601525.1 uncultured Erysipelothrix sp. | reverse complement strand
GATATTATTAAAAATTTCTATTTTCCCTTCCTCATGTAAACTCTTCACAATTGTTATTGCAATCGGTAAACCAAGCAATCCCCAAAAACCAAAGAGCTTAACCCCAACAAAGATACTCATCAAAGTCACAAGTGGATGAAGACCAATTTGATCACCAACAACCTTAGGCTCCAATATATTACGAATTACCGTAATAATCAGATAAAGTACTAAAAGACCAAACGCCAAAGACAAGTCACCTGTCAAAGCTTCTACAATCATCCATGGAATAACAACTCCACCCGTTCCAAGAACCGGAAGAATATCAACAGCAGCAATAATTGCAGCCAAACCAATAGGATTAGAAACCCCTAATATAAGGAAGCCAATCGACAACTCAACAAAAGTCAACGACATCAAGACTGCATAAGCACGTAAATACTTCCCTAAAGTAGAAACTAAACCATTCTTAATAGCTAAAATAAGATCCCTTTGTTTCTTAGGTATTAAGCCCATTGTATTCCTTACAATTGTTTGATAATCCAAGGTAAAGAAGAATGAAGAAATAACCGCAATCAAAATAGCAATCAAAATACTAGGAACTGAAGCAATGATTTTAGTTAACCAGTTTAAAGCTCCACCAGATAAATTCTTGACAATACTTTCTAAACTAGAAAATATACTACCTGCCATTTCATCAACTATTGCAAGAACATCAGGATTTAAATCCTCAATCAATTTACCAAAATAAGCAATAATCTGTTCTAAAGCAGGATAAAGTGTCGTTTGGTAAAAAGACGGTAATGTTTTCGCAAAATTCTGAACTGCCGTGAACACACCCACAAATAACCAAAACATCAAGAAAGCAAAAATTAAGTAAAAAGCCAAGATTACCAATAAAGAAATCCACTTCTTATCTCCAAATTTATCTGTCAATCTTTGAATGAAAGGTTTAAGTAAAAACGAAATTACAAAACCAATAACAAAAGGCATTAAATATTTAGTAGTAAATCTTAAGCCAAGGATCACCAGACCCAAAACCAGACCCCAATACATAAAATTAATAATAAACTCTTTTTTATTCTCTAATTTTTCCATGTGTCACCTCTCGTTATCCAAATTATACCACGCACTAATTAGCCCATACACCAATTTGATTTCTTCTTGCATTCTTTTCTAAACGCTTAAGGCGATCAACATACTTATAATCATCATAAATATATCTAACTCTTGCATAACCTTTGTCAACAAGCTCCTCCTGTAAAAGTTCACCATCAACAAATACCCAAGCAAGTTTGCGACCAAACTTATCCTCTTCATCAGCCAAGGGATCAAACTCTAAAACTATTTCCTTTGCCGACAACAAACGATTACAAGTATAGTCAGCAGCCTCACGTGCATAATAATCTTTTGAACTCAATTCTGGGGTATCAACCGCCAAAAATCTTAGTTTAACCTCCTGGTCCTTCAAGACTACTCTTGCCGTGTCTCCATCAATACAAGAACTCATTTTAACAATATTTTCATTTAGAGGTTGACTTTCACCTAACAAAATGATTATAATACTTACAGCTACTAAGGCCAGTACAGGCCAGCTGTTGTTCTTTAACTTCTTAAAATTATATCTCATATATGTATTATAACTTAATTCTTCAAAAAAGTGTTGATTTACTTAAATCCTTATGCTAATATGTATAAGCACTCAGAAAAGAGAGATTGAATACATGGAGATGTACTCAAGAGGCTGAAGAGGTGCCCCTGCTAAGGGCATAGGTCGGGTAACCGGCGCGGGAGTTCAAATCTCCCCATCTCCGCCATTCTTAAATATTATATACGGTCCAGTGGTGTAGCGGTTAACATGCCTGCCTGTCACGCAGGAGATCGCGGGTTCGATTCCCGTCTGGACCGCCATTTTTTGCGGGTGTAGTTCAATGGTAGAACGCGACCTTGCCAAGGTTGAGGCGGGGGTTCAATTCCCCTCACCCGCTCCAGGAGAAGATTAACACACTAAAACTCACTATAAGTGAGTTTTTCTTTTATATTAAAGCCATCCTCTTAGTTGATTCTAAGAGGATTTTTATTATCAAACTAACAACGAAGTTAAATATTTGTTATAATATATATGAAGTAAGCGCATACACATATATACAGAAAGAAAGGAATAGTATATGAATAAACATATAACAAATGTCTTTCCACCAACAATTGTGGAGAAAGAATCAGAATTCTGCATCAGTATTTATATGCCTACACACAAAACTTCACCAGAGAACAAGCAAGATCCGCTTCGTTTTCGAAATATTGTTGACCAAATAGAAAGTCAAACAAAATACAGTAAACAAGTTAAAGCCTTAAGAGAATTACAAAACGATCTCAATTTTTGGATTTATAATCAAAACGGACTAGCAATTCTAATGAACCAAGAGGATATAAGTATTTATAGACTCGCTCGAACAGTAGAGGAAAGTGTACATATCGGCGAAAGATTTTATTTAAAACCACTCATCCGTAATTATCAATCAGATCACCGTTACATCGCCCTGGGACTAGCAAAAGATAAATTTACACTTTATTCAGGCAACCGCTACGGCTTCAGAGAATTAGAACTCGATGAAAACGTGACTCAATTAAGCAAAGTATTAGGTGACCAACATACTGGTCAATCACTCAATGTAGTGAGCCATGGAGGAAGCGTAGGTAATTTCCATGGCCATGGTGCAAGAAGCGAAGAAGAAAAAATAGACACTCAAAAATTCTTCACTCATGTTGATCGATATGTAGAGCAACACTACACATCCAAATATAAATTACCCCTTATTCTTATTTCTCTACCAGAACATCAAGGTCTATTCAGAAGCTTAAGCCAAAACAAACGACTTCTTGAAAATGGAATCAACAAATCTTATGAAAGCATTAGCGAAAAAGAATTAAATAAAGAATTGTGGCAAGTTATGGAACCAATATACCTTGAAAAAACCAAAGAACTCATTTCAAGATATCAAGAGAATTTAAACAAAGGAAAAGCAAGCCACGTCATCCAAGATATTCTTAAAGCACTAGTACAAAACAGAGTACAAACCCTTGTAATTGAAGAAGGAAAAACGATCCCAGGAAAAATTAACCTAGATACCATTTCCTTTGTCATTGAAGAACAAGGCGAAGATATTTTAAACCACCTTTCACAATTGGCACTAGAAAATCAAGCAGAAGTTGTGATATTGCCAAAGGAAAGAATGCCAAAACACCAAAGCATTTTTGCAATATATCGGTATTGATAAGATTTGTTAAGATATCATTAATTTAGTCTAGGAAGGATACAATTTTGCTATAATTATTATAGAAGAGGTGATACAATGGAACAATTCAAAGTAATGAAATCATTGTTCGATTCTGGTGAAGAAGTTTTCGACATCAAGACAATCTCTGAAATCACCAAACTTGAAGGCAAGCAATTAGATGAGACTATTAAAAGTCTTTGTAAAAAAAGATACCTAAAAAAAGAAGGCGAGTTCTACTACTTCACCGAAAACGGTAGGATAGACTTTGCCAATGATTTTTCAAAAAGACTCATGGTAATCCTCTTACTTGCATCTTTCACAATAACACTAATCCTATTTTTCCTAGCTAAAATATTATAAAAGGACATTCGAAACGAAAACCACCTCATCTTTGTTTAAGATTAGGGCTTCGCTAGACGAATGTCCTTTTTTATTTTCTAGGGATATGAAAATATACATAGAAAGTTTCATCCTTAGTATTCCAGGAGAATACACCACCAATTCTTCAATGGTGTGATGCACAATTTTAGTCCCTAAGCCACGACTACGATGACTTTGATCTTTAGTAGAACTTAGATCCTCATGAATCATTCCAGAATAAGAATTACTAATTCTAATATCTAACCAATAATCCCTTAATTTTGACTCTAATTTAATAAATCTCTTTTCTTCATCCACCTCTAAACAAGCTTCATACGCATTTGTTAAAAGATTTGTAAAAACTCTAACAATTGTTAATTCATCAAGCCTAATATTTTCATCCCAATACAAGACACCAGAAAACTCAATATTAGACCCTAGACAACGATTAGCGAATTCTTGAAGAACAGCATCCAATAAAGGATAGTTTGAATACTGAATATGAGCAACATCATTCGAAGCAATAACAACACCCATTTCATCCAAGATATCTATAGCTTCTTCATACTGATCATTTCTCAACAAATAGTTAATAGTGGACAACATCCTCTTATAATCATGACGAAATTCCCTAAAACTTTCAGTTTATTTTTGATAAGCCTTATAGTGATTAATTTGCATCGTTAATTGATTTTGTAAGGCAACCGTCTGCTTTTCATGTTCTAAACTTGCAGCCGCCTGAATCCCATTCATTAATGCAGAATACGCCATAAAAGCAACAATGATTGATGTAACTAAATGAACTGAAGCAAACCATCTTTCATTTAAAGTGTAGCGACTTCCATATGTAATGATCATCATATATAACCCAAGTATTGTTTTACTTGTTAAAATAAAGCTAAGTTCTTGCCGATTACGAAGAACTAAAATCATTTTATCTTTAGTTAATTTATAATTATCCCAATAAAGAAATAGAATAATAGTTATAATTGTCGCAATTTGATATATCAGCAAAAAATCAAAAGAACTATGTTTCAATTTATCAATTGGAATTGTTGTAATCAACGAGTATAAGGACATTACCCCCATACGTATCACAAAGCTATAAAAAACAAAATGAATGGCACCAAAATAGGCATACATAAAATCAGTATCAAATATAAAATAAAAGGAAATAAGCATTAAGACCAAAAACATTATATATGAAACATAGGTAGGCCATGACTGGCTTTGAACCAAAACAAACAGTAGTGAATTAAAGAACATTGATAAAAGTGCAAAAAACATCCCGTGTTCTCTAAATTTAGCATATTGGGCAAAGTCTCTAAAGCAAATATAGATTAAAAAATAAAGACTTAATGTTGAAGATATAATTAAGGGAGTCATATTACGACTCCCATCTTTCACTTACAAAATTATTAAATTCTTTTTTCAGTTGTGATAGATAAGTCTTACCAATGGGAACTTCACTTCCATTTGAAAGTTTTAATGAATCATTTTTAAACACTGCTATATGTCTTAAGTTTACAAGATAAGCACGATGTGTTCTGGCAAATCCTTTTGGTTCTAAATCTTTACTCAATTGATCCATAGTTTCATAAAACTCAAAATACACATCTTCATTATAATATACCCTCATAACCCTGCGATAAATCTCAAAGTGGCTAACATCATTAATCGGAATTTTTCGTACCTCTGCTCCCATTGAACAATCAAAATAATTATCTTTATTATTATCAACAACTTCAATAACTTTAGATAGGACTTCCTCAAATCTTTCATCACTAAGATCTTGTTTTACAAGCTAATGAAACGATTGAACATCAAAAGCCTCAAAAACAAAATCAGGAGAAGTCGTTAGAAAAACTATTTCACCCTCATATCCTTCATTTCTAAGAATTTTAGCTGTCTCCATTCCATTAATTTTGTCCATGAATATATCCAAGAAAATAATATCAGGTATATCTCGTCTATCCTCCATTTAAAAATAGCATATCCTCAGTTCTTTTAAATGTTGATAGAGTAACATTAAGGCCATGTTGCATTGAATAATTTTGAATTAGTTTACGGCCTTTTTGTAAAAGATCTTCACTATCGTCACATACGTAAATATTGATCATGATGTTCCTTTACTTCACTCACTTTATATAATTATAACACGATTTTTTATTTAACTCTTTGAACATAGTCATTTGCATTAAAATACTCTTCATAAAACTTCGTATCACCTATGATATCCATAGCAATTCTATAAGCTATAATTGGACCACTACTAAGACCTGATGAACCCAAACCACTAGCAAGGTATAAATTTTTATCTTTTTCTAAATTCCCATAAAACGGAGTGTAGTCAGAACTATGAGCTCTAAACCCTATCCTAAAGCTATCATAATCTTTATCTAACAAAAATGGATAATGCTTACTGGCCTCTTTATGCAAACCATCTAAAACTAAAGAATCAAAATCAAAATCTTTAAAATCATTCTCATGACTAGCACCAATAACCAAATTGCCTTGATCATCAAAAAGAAAATCAATTTCACCCTTTGGCATTAAGACCGGATATTTTTCCTCATTATCTAGATCAAATTCAATCAATTGACCCTTCTGCTTAAATACATCAACTTTATATTCAGGTTTAAAAGCTAAAGTTTCTTCCAGGAAAGCACCACTTGCTAAAACAAGATAATCATATTCCTTCCCTTCAATTAAATACTTCCCTTCTAAGCTTGACACCTCAACTTTTTTATTAATCACATTCAAACCATTTTCAATTCCAGATTTAATGAGCTCTTGAATCAAGACCTTTCCATCAACACGAGCTGCACCTTTTACAAATATACCACTTTCCCAATTAAAATCATCTGGCATTAAAATATCAGTATTATTCTTTTTGATTCTTCTTACTTCTTCTAATTTATAACTCTCCTTATGTCGTTTTTGAGCAATTTTATAAATCTTATCTTCCATTTTTTCATTAATGTAAACAGCTCCAACTTTTTGATAAAAAGAACTAGTATTCAAATCATCAATCAATTGGTCATAAAATTCGGCACCATCTCTAACCAATTCATACCAAAATTTATTTCTTCTTTGATTAAGCCATGGACAAATAATACCAACGGCAGCACCACTTGCTTGATATTTTCCCCAATCGTATAAATCCACATCAACATCTTTATTTCTACTTAAATAGTAAGCAGTCGTTGCCCCAACAACTCCTCCACCAACTACAGCAACTTTTTTCAAAAAAAATCATTCCTTTCCAAACAATTCCCTTGTACTTGTTGTACTAATACATTAAGATAATAGTGTATTAAGGAGTAAAAAAACTATGAAAATTCAAGGTCTCTCACAAAAAGAAGTACAGGATAGAATCAACAAAAAACAAAATAATATCCAAATTAAACCTGATATAAAAACAAACGGACAAATAATAAGACAGCATGTTTTTACTTTTTTTAATCTGTATAGTCTAATTATAGCTTCAGCATTGCTTTATGTAAAAGCATACACAAGTTTATTCTTTGTTTTTGTAATGTTATCAAACACCATAATGTTTATTATCCAAGAAATTAGATCCAGAAACCTTATTAGCGAATTAAACATTATTATATCACCCAAAACAAAAGTTCTT
>CAZRNT010000047.1:0-7312 GCA_964601525.1 uncultured Erysipelothrix sp. | reverse complement strand
TCATAATCTCTTTGATCATGAGCAGGAACTGCCATAATTGCACCTGTACCATAAGAAGCTAAAACATAATCTGCAATATAAATTGGAACTTTTTTATCATTAACAGGATTTATGGCATATGCACCTGTAAATAAACCAGTTTTTTCTTTGTTTAATTCTGTTCGTTCTAAATCACTTTTGTGAGATACTTCCTCTACATAAGCTTCAATTTCTTCACGATACTCATCTGTAACAATTTTTTCCACAAATGGATGATCAGGTGCCAAAACACAATAAGTAGCACCAAATAAAGTGTCAGGACGAGTTGTAAATACTGTGAAGTCTAAATCATGATCAGCAACTTTGAAAATAACTTCCGCACCTTCTGATCGACCAATCCAGTTGATTTGCATTTCCTTAGTTGAATCAGGCCATTCTACTAAATCCAAATCTTCAAGTAGACGTTCAGCATATTCAGTAATTCGCAATACCCATTGACGCATTGGCTTTCTGATAACATCAAAACCACCAACTTCACTCTTACCATCAATGACTTCCTCATTTGCTAAAACAGTACCCAATTCAGGACAATAGTTTACTGGCTTTTCATCGATATAAGCAAGATCCATTTCATACAATTGAGTAAAAATCCATTGTGTCCATTTCACAAATGATGGATCAGTTGTATCAATTTCACGATCCCAATCAAATGAAAAACCAAGTGATTTCAATTGACGAGTAAAAACTTTTATATTTTCTTGTGTAAAAGTTTCAGGATGATTTCCAGTTTTAATCGCAAATTGCTCTGCAGGTAAACCAAAAGCATCCCATCCCATTGGATGCAGAACATTAAAGCCATTCATGCGTTTGTAACGAGCCAATACGTCTGTAGCTGTATAGCCACGAGGATGCCCTACATGAAGTCCATTACCTGATGGATATGGGAACATATCTAAAACATAATACTTAGGTTTAGAAAAATCATAGGTATCAGTTTTAAATGTTTTATTTTCATCCCAATACTTCTGCCATTTCTGTTCAATTTTTAAATGATTATACATCTTTATATCCTCCTTGACATAAAAAAAAGTACCATCTAAGGGCGAATTAATCGCGGTACCACCTTAATTCTCATTATTAAAATGAGATCTCAAACTCTTAACGCGAGTAACGAAAAGATCTAATCAAATTTCAATCTTTTAGCTCAAGGGCGAGTTCTCAAATCTTAGCATAGTGACTTTCAGCAATCCATCACCTCTCTAAAATGCTAATCATTAATACTACTCCCTATCTAGGCTTTCTTATATTGTAAAGTTTATATCACACATTGTCAAATATAAAGAGCTCATCAAGAAACCTTTTTTGTTGACAGTTCACCCCATACGTTTATAATAGAATCAGTAGGAGGATTTTATGAAAAAATTAATTAGTGTATTAAGCGTATTATTATTACTCAGTGCTTGTGGACAAAATAACATCATGAAAGATTACAAAGACCTAAAAACAACAAACCATCACTTTGTAAGCGAAGAACCAAAAACAGTTATGGATAAATTAGAAAACAAAGAAGAAGGTATTTACTTTGTAGGCTATGCCAACTGTGCATTCTGCCAAGACCTTGTACCTGTTTTAGAAGAAGTCTTAGAAGAAACAGACAAAACAGCAATCTATTTAGATGTCAGCAAAGATTCTTTTAAAGCAATCACCGATCGCTTTGTCAAGTTTGATAACAATCTTGATAAAAATCTTCAAAGTGGAGGCGGCGTTCCCTTCTTTATTGTCATTGATAAAGATCAAAACATAAGAACTCATGTTGGAACAGTAGATGGCTACAATCCAAGTGTTGAAGAAATGAGTGAAGACCAAACAGAATATCTAAAAATAAAATTAAAACAAGCAATTGAAGGTTGATGCATAATCAACCTTTTTTTATTATCATAATTCTTTTATATAAAACAGATACTATAATCACAGCAACAATTGCTTCCACAAGTCCATTTGTAAAAACAATCGATAATATTAATTTAAATAAAGCCGATACCCCAACACCCATAGCACTGGCATAAGCATCTTTGAAAACAATACCAATCAAAGAGAGAACTAAAACTGTATTAGTAAATGATGCCAATAATATCGATAAAGATAAACTCTTACTTTTACGATATATTAAATCAGGCACAATACCTACCAAAATCCTAGGTATAAAGGCAATTATCAAGGCAAGGGGACTCCCTGAACTTGTTCCTAATACCGGAATAAAAGGCGAGAAAGCAAATGATAGTAATCCTGGTGCCATAGTATTTTGAATTAAACTCATCAAGCCAAAGAAAAAGCCTAAAACAGCACCAAATTGCCAACCATATACTAAAGATCCCAGTATTACCGGTAGATGAACTAAGGTCGCCTTAATTGGTCCTACTTGAATAAATCCCAATGGCGTCAAACTCATCAATAAAATAAAAATCAAGAAAAAACTATAATGAACCATTAATTTTGTATTATTTTTCTTCAACAAAATTCACCAAACCTTCTAAAAGTAAATACTGATCGAAATGATAATCCTCACTAAAGTAATCTTTAATATAAAAAGAATTACCACCCGTTAAGATTATTTTCGCATTATGTTCTTTAGCATAGCGCTCAATAGTGTAAACTTGAGACAAGACAATTCCCGATCGAATATTTTCATCAGTATTTTTTGCAGTAAGACTCACATTGCCATCTTTAGAAACTTCTTTCAATAAACCTGTATTATCAGCCAAAGAGCGAATGTTGAGATCTAATCCCGGAAGAATCAGTCCACCTTCCAGCTGCGAATTATCATTAATATAATTCAAAGTACTTGCTGTACCTAAATCGCAAACTAGAATATTAGTGCCATATTTTTTGACTGCCGCATCACAAATCAACATACGATCAACACCAAGCTGAGCAAAATCATAAGCCCCATCTCTTAAATATTTTGCCATTGAACTTTGAATTATTGTATATTGAATGTCTTTATATTCTTTTATAAGCTCTAAAAGCTCATTCAATTTATCGGGTACTAGCGATGAGATATAAAGATGACTAGCAGATTCTAATTCTAAATTTTCTCTATATGCTAGCTTACTTGATATTTTCTTACTCTCTTGAATTAATCCATTTTCATATTTTGCAATCCACGTATTAGTATTTCCAATATTTATTAATAAAATCATAGTTCTAAACCATTAATATAAGCAACAATATCATCAGTATTGGCTAAGGCACCTACACCCACATCACCACAAGCCAATAAACTAGATCTTGGTTCTATTTCTAACCAATTGTGTTGTTTTAACTTATTCATATTTTCTTGGATAATCGGATTTTCATACATACTTGTATTCATGGCTGGGGCGAAAACTTTAATTTTATCATGAGCAACCAAAGCAATATTACTTAACATATTATCAGCTAGACCATAAGCAATCTTGGAAATAGTATGCGCACTTGCAGGAGCAATCATAAAAACATCAATCTTTTTAACAATATCAACATGATAAATATCACCAGGGGTTTCTTCTGAAAATGTATCAAGAAAGACTTTATTTCCTGATAAAACTTCTAGGGTTAAAGGAGATATGAATTGACTTGCTGATTGAGTCATAACTACATGAACATCCCAATTATCTTTCTTCAATCTACTTACAATGTCTGCTGATTTATAAGCAGATATACTACCACTAACACCAATCAATATAGTCTTCATTTATAATTCCTTCTTTCTTAAATACGCATTAATAATTCCCTTAGCTATTTCTTCTTTAGTTTTGTAAGTTTCCAAAACACCATCTTGGGAAATTAAATAAGCTTCATGATTCACAGAACTCACTTTCTCTTTGTGATTAGCAATTACAAAGTCAGAGCCTGCTGTTTCAATTTGACGATATGCTGCAGCAAATAATTCCTCATCACTAGCATTTGATAATAACTTAAAACCAAATAAACATGCATTTGATTCTTGTTTAAATATATTGATAACTTTTGGGGCTGGAACAAGATGTAAATCCACTGGATAATCAGAAGAAATTTTACCTTGTCCAATATCAAGTGAGCGATTGTTTTGACTAATCTTCTTCAGATAAAAATCAGAGACAGCCATTGAATGAATAATTAAATCAAAATCATTTTCTTTTAAAAGTATGGAAATTTCTTTTTCTAAATCCTTCACACCAATAATTTCAATAGTCTTACATTTATGTTTAGGAAGGATTGCTCCTTTTGCATGGACATATGTAATATCATATTGCATGTTAATCAATTCATCAGCAATAATCGAAGCAAGTTTACCACTAGCATTATTATTAATGGAACGAACTGCATCAATTCTTTCAATAGTTCCACCCGCTGTTATTAAAACCTTAGTCAAGAGCAATCACATCCTTTAGAAAATAGATGCTTTGATTCAATTCATCTTCTGTAATGGTCGATAATAATGTACTGATGTTTAGCCCTTCAATAAAAATTAATATATGTTGAATAAATTGTTCTCTATATTTTTGACTGATCACAGATTTTTTTACTCCATAGTCAATAATTTTTTCGATTGTTGATTGAGCATTTTCCATCTGTTCCTCTTTAAACTTTGTACTTCGTGAGCATTGATGATTTAAATGATATTCATAGGATGCACGTAAAAAACTTTCTTTTATATTCAAAAGACGTTCTTTTTGCATCAATAAATATTCATCAAAGACCTTCTCAAAAGACAATTCTTTCTCAATCATATCTTCAACTTCCTCAACAATAGTTCGTTCTCTTTGCAAAATGACCTCTATAAAAACTTCTTCAACCGATTTGAAATATAAGTATATTCCGCCACGACTAATATCTGATGCATCAATTAAATCTTGCATACTCACAGAGCTATAACCCTTTTCACTGAAAACTTGTTTGGACGATTCGATTATATGATTCTTTTTATTTTCTCTTTTAGATTGATTGTAATCGATAATTACACCTCCAATGACACTGACGTCATTGTCTTTATGATACTAGATTAAGATTGATTGTCAAGTAAAAAAAAGAGCAAAATGCTCTTTATGGTCGAGTACAAGTAAAATTATTAGCTCTTAATTCTCTAGCAATAGAATCAACGCTAGCATTTTCTTGTTTTGGTCTTATATCTATAATTTCGTCTTCAATTAACTTTCCATCTCTTAAGACAATATTCGTAAAGCCATAATTATCTGCGAAAACACCTTCTTCAGAATTGAATTCAACGATATACATCAATGAGCCTTTTTGATATGAATTGCCACTTGTCACATCACTGGAATTGGTATTATTTTGCACATCGTTTGTATAACAAATAGAATGGACTTTGAATTCTTTATAACTGCCTTCTTGCTGACTATAATCATTAATAATCTTATTTAAAGCTTTTTCCTCAAAATTTTTAGCAATTGGAATCTCTTTAACATTCGCTGGTATACTTTCTTTACTTTCGATACTCAATTCTTTCTTGTAACGTTCTAACTGTAAACCATTGTCGATTAAATATTTTTCCAATTCTTTTGTCTCAATGATTGATATTTCAAACTTCTCATTTGGGGCAATGGATTGCTTTGGTAATTTAAATTCAATTAAACTCTTTAAATCTAAATCCGAAATATTTATATCAACTGATAATAGCCTATACTTTCCATCCTCTAAAACATAATCAAGATCTATATTTTCTAATACATCCAGTACTTTTATATCCTCTAATTCACCCATAGTATATTCCATGGAAAGAGGTATCAAACGTATTTTATTATCTTTAAGTTTCTTTTTAGCTGCATCATCTAAGATGATTTTAATTTCCCTTGAATCACCTTTAGATAAATTTTCATTTTTTCTAATTTCAAAATCTATCAATTCAGAGATCATCAGTTCTTTATCACTTAAATTTTCTTCAACAATTTCAATATCCAAATATGCTTGACCATCTGCTCCTTGCTCTTTGATATGAACTAAATCAAATGGATTATATTCCTCAAATGAAAAATAGAATTTCCAAGATGTAAAAACTGCAAGACCTAATAAAAGTAATAATCCTAAAGCAATAAAGACATTGCGCTTAGATTGTCCTTTCTTACTTTGTTTTTTTGTCTTAGTTTTTACCTTTTTAGTCTTTTTCTTTGGTTTTTTTCTCTCAACAATAATTTCTTCTTCTAAGAATTCTTCTTCCTCATCTAGATTTTCTTCTTCTAAAAGATCCTCAACTTCTTCAAAATCATCTATTACATCAATGATCTCTGTTTCTAAATCTTCTTCTCTTATAATTCGTTTTTCTTCATCTGCATTTAATTTATTTGTGTCCTTAGGATTTTTTTCATCCATAAATGTCACCCTTTCATTTCCATGCACCTTTAATATACCACCATATATGGTGAAAAACATTGTGAAAAAAAACATGATTCACAAAAGAAAAAAGGATTGTGGCTCTTTTAGGACCACAATCCAATTCTAATATCTTATTTATTAATATCTTTATGAATGAACCACCAATCAAGATAAGTAACATCATCACTATCTTTAAGTGCTTTACGTTCATTCGCTAAATCAACATTGTTTGCTGGTGGAATAATTCCATGATCTCCAATAAACTCGTTATTTGGCCAGTTTTCTGGAATAGCAACTTCATGAATATCCGCTGCTTGTAGAGCTTTTATAGCACGTAGGATTTCATCAATACTACGACCTGCTTCTTGTGGATAATACATAATTAAACGTAAAATCCCTTTATCATCAACGATGAAAACCGCACGAACTGTATTTGTTCCTTTAGCTTCATGAATCATTCCTAATTCCATTGCTGTTCTTCCTAATTCATCAGCAATAACTGGGAAATCAACTTTAACATTAGCTTTTTCTTCAATCCACTCTAACCATTTCATATGTGAGAACACACCATCAATGGAGTGACCAATTAATTCTGTGTTAATCTCTCTAAATTTATCATGTGCTTTCGCAAAACCAATAAATTCTGTTGTACATACTGGTGTAAAATCACCTGGGTGGCTGAATAATACAAACCATTTTCCTTCATATGCGTCAGGGAGTGTCATCTCACCTTTTGTTGTTTGTACCTTTAATTCTGGTAGTCTTTCTCCCAATACTGGGAATCCTTTATTTAATGTCAATTCTATTCCTCCTGTCTATATATGGTGTAAATGATAATCGCTATCATTATCAAATCAATGACCCTGATTTTTTAGCAGATAAATTAGTATATTAAGTGCAACACCTAATAAAAAGACTCATAACGCACTCGTGGTAAAATGTATTTGCAGATACAACCAGGAGGTAGCGTTATGAGCTATAA
>CAZRNT010000046.1:0-7621 GCA_964601525.1 uncultured Erysipelothrix sp. | reverse complement strand
GAAAACACAGTATATGTTAGTGCTATTCAAAATGATGTTGCTGAATTGGTCAATGAAATAAATGCAAAATTTGCTGAGCATAAAATTGCGTTAGAGCGACCAACTTTATCAAATGAACGTCATATTGCTTCTGTAAGAAAGAGTTATCTTGCCATGCAAAGGGCACAAGAGGCACTTAAAGCAGGGATTGAACTGGACCTTGTTACTATTGATTTAAATGAAGCTTATATAGAGCTTGCTTCGGTTATTATGCCCAGAGAAGATATCAATGTTCTGGATGAAATATTTAGTAGATTCTGCTTAGGAAAGTAGGTATATTATGTGGATAGACTCGCATGCTCATTTAATGAGCGATGAACTTTTTGAAGATTTTGATCGTAATTTAGAAACAATGAAAGAAAATAAAGTTAAAAAGGCTTTGATAATCTGTGGAAATCTTTTAGAAATAGAAAGAGCCTTAACTAAGGTTGAAAATAATCCGATGTTTGATTTGGCTGTAGGTCTTCATCCTTCTTCTGTTGCCGATGTAGAGCAAAAAGAATTTGAGGAAATGATGACTTACTTGAATCATCCTCAAGTTGTGGCTGTTGGTGAAATAGGTCTTGACTACTATTGGACAGATGAACATAAGGATTTGCAAAAGCAAAGGTTTATTGAACAGATTAATCTTGCGAATCAAAATAATTTACCAATTATTGTTCATCTAAGATCATCAAAAGAAGACATAAAAGATATATTGATTAGTAATCCTAGCAATAAAAAAGGTGTTATTCATTGTTACACAGAAACAAAGGAATACATGGACATTTTCTTAAATATGGGTTATTACATTGGCTTTGGTGGTATATTGACCTTTAAGAATGGTGAAAATGTTAGAGAATTATTGTTAAATTGTCCTAAAGATAGAATTCTTAGTGAGACGGATGCTCCCTATCTTGCCCCTGTTCCGAAAAGAGGGAAAACGAATCAGTCATCCTATGTCCTTTATACTTGCAATGAAATGGCAAAATTATTAGAAATGAAGAATGATGACTTATCATCATTAATATCGGAAAACTATCAAAGACTTTTTGAGCGGACTAAATTATGATAAAAGAACAGCGAAGTTTTTTTAAACAAGGTTTAAGTCAAGATGTAGATTGGCGTATTCAACAATTAAAGAAATTGGAAGCTGCCTTTTTATCTTATGAAGATAAAATTCTAAAAGCTTTAGAAAAGGACTTGGGTAAGGCAGAATTTGAATCCTATACAAGTGAAGTTTTAATTGTTAAAAGAACATTACGTCAACATATCAAGAAAACTAAAACTTGGTCAAAGACAAAAAGAAAAAGATCAAATATGCTTTTATTTGGTAAGTCATCAAAGGTCTATACACGACCTAAAGGCGTAGTTTTGATTATTTCACCTTTTAATTACCCTGTCCAGTTAAGCTTGCTGCCATTAATTACAGCTATTGCTGCTGGAAATACGGCTGTTTTAAAATTATCTGCAAAAACGATTAATACGGCTAAGGTTCTTAAGGAGATGTTAGACTTAAGTTTCCCCGATGAATATATAAAAGTTTACATTGGTGAAAAGGAAATAACTTCTAAGTTATTGGAAGAAAATTTTGATTTAATTTTCTTTACAGGGAGTCCACAAGTTGGAAAAATTGTAATGGAAAAAGCTTCTAAACATCTTACTCCAGTAATATTAGAGTTGGGTGGTAAAAGTCCAGCAATAGTTTTAAAGGACGCAGATTTGAAATTAGCAGCAGAGCGAATTGCTTGGGGAAAATTTATGAACGCCGGGCAAACATGTGTAGCTCCTGATTATGTTCTAATAGATGAAGCAATTATCAGTGAATTTAAGGAGATAATGATTAAAACTATAGAGAACTTTTATGGTCTTGATGCTTTAGATAATAATGATTATGCATCAATTGTCTCTGAGGAGGATTTAAACAGACAAGTTTCATTGTTAGATGGAGAGCAAATTATTTATGGTGGTAAAACAAAAGGTCTAAAATTGGAACCGACTTTAGTTTTAGATACATCTTTGGATTCAAGATTAATGAATGAAGAAATATTTGGTCCAATATTACCGATTTTGAGCATAAAAAAAGATCAAGATATCTTTCCTATTATTGAAAGAAATCCTAATCCTTTAGCATTATATGTCTTTACCAAAGATATGAATAAAGCCAAGCGTATTATGGATAAAATACCTTTTGGTGGTGGAATGATTAATGATACGATTTTACATCTAGCAAATGAGTCAATTCCTTTTGGTGGAATTAAATCATCGGGTATGTCGATGTATCATGGGAAGTATGGTTTTGATAATTTTTCACATAAGCAATCAGTTGTTAGATCATCATCCATCAAAATTCCCTTTATATATCCTCCATATGGAGAAAGATTAAATTGGTTTAAGAAGATATTCCGTTAGTTATGGGATATCTTTTTAATTATCAATTGACTTATTCCTTGTACTAAAGATACAAAGATTATGATTGTGATAAGTGATGCTATAATAATATCAGTCATAAACTGCGCATGTCCATATCGTTGAACAAATGCACCAAGTCCACCTGCTCCTAGTGTTCCAGAAATAGTTGTTAGTCCAAATAGGCTAATGATAGTGATTGCAAAACCTTGAATTATTGATGGCATACTTTCGCGAAGATAAACTTTAAAAATAATGTCTAGTGGTGAATCTCCCATGGATAATGCCGCTTCTATAAGTCCTGGGTTGAGTTCGCTCATGGCCATGTCAACTTGTCTTGCAAAGAATGGAGAACTTGCGATAACTAAAGGAACGATTGCCCCTTTTACACCAAGTGGACTTCCTACAATTGCTCTAGTTAATGGAATGAGTGCAGTGATTAAAATTACAAAAGGGATTGAACGGAATATGTTAATAAGTTTATCAAGGATTTGATGGATTAATTTATTTTCAAGTACTCCATTTTTTCGAGTGACAATTAGACTTGTACCTAGAATAATACCGATAATAAACACGAAAATCCCTGATATAGACATCATCCATAAAGTTTCTTGGATGCTGATTATAAATTCTTCCCAATAAATAATTAAGTTAGGAAAATACTGTTCCATATTATAAGACCTCCACTTCTATTTTATTTTGTAGATATATTAAAGCTTCGTTTTTTTCGTTGCCACTAAGATTGATAATTAGGGTACCAAATTGTTGTTTACCAATCATTTCAATATTCCCGTGTAGTATATTAGCATCTATATCAAATTCTCTACTTATTTGAGAAATTATTGGGAGTTGTGCTGTATTATCTTTGAAATGTAGTTTCAGTAAAATCCCACCTTCTGAAATTGAGAATTTGCTTTGATCAAAATTATCGTTCTCTAATAAGTATTGCGATCTTGAAAATACATCTTCTATTTTTCCGCTGTCTATTATTTTTCCGTCTTTCATAATAGCTGTTTTATTACAGATTGCCTTAATTACTTCCATTTCATGAGTTATTAGCACAATGGTTACACCTAATTCTATATTAATTTTTTTTAGTAGTTCTAATACAGACTTAGTTGTTTCTGGATCAAGTGCACTTGTGGCTTCATCGGAAAGTAAGATATCTGGATCGTTTACAAGGGCTCTAGCAATCGCAACTCTTTGCTTTTGTCCTCCACTTAATTGATTTGGATATGAATTTTTTCTTTCTTCCAATCCTACAAGTTTAAGTAGATTATCTATTTTATTTTTTTTCTCTACTCTTTCTTCCTTGGTCAAAGGATAAGCGATGTTTTCATAAACAGTTCTGGAAGAGAATAGGTTAAAGTTTTGAAAAATCATTCCTATTTTTTTTCTTTTGTTTCTTAGGTCTTTCTTATTCATTTCTAATAAGTTGTCTTCACCAATGTGAATTTCACCTTTATCTGGATTTTCTAATAAATTGAGGCAGCGGATCAGTGTGCTTTTTCCTGCTCCAGATTGGCCGATAATACCGAAGATATCTTGTTTCTCGACATTTAGACTAACGTTATCAAGTGCAATGATGTTTTTGTCTTTGCTCTTGAATGTTTTATATAAGTTATTTACTTGTATCATTGAAATCCTCCTTTTATGAAAATAAAAAAATCCCTTGCTTAATGCAAGGGACGCTATACCGTGTTACCACCCTAATTTATCAAAGTTTCCTTTGACCTTCATAAGTACTATCATACTTTGATGCTCTAACGGGCATTCCCGAAGATTTTTACTTTGTTTCAAAATCTTAACTCCAAGACCATCTTCCCTAATATTATATATCCTTATTTCAGCAATTCTAAGGCTCTCTGTATTATATTCTATTAGATACTCTTCTTTTCATCGTTTTTAATAATTAATAGTATTATCAATTAAACCATAAGAATTGTCAAGTATAGTCTATTGTGTGTATAATGAACGAGGTGATTTAATGGAAACAAGAAAGTTAGTTATTAATGCGTTAATTGCAGCGATTTATGTTGTATTAACTTTGGCTTTTGAGCCTTTATCTTTTGGTCCTTTGCAGGTTAGGATTTCTGAGGTTTTGATGTTATTGATCTTAATTAATCCTTCTTATGCAATGGGTGTTGTGGTGGGTTGTTTGATTGCGAACATGTTTAGCCCTTTTATATATGATGTTTTTATAGGGACAAGTGCTACTGCTATTGCTGCCTATTTGATGACAAAGACAGATAATAAGATTTTGGGGTTATTGTTGCCTGCTCTTATTAATGGTCCAATTATTGGTGCTCAGCTTTACTTTTTTGAAGGCTTCCCTTTCTTTCTATCTTCCATTCAAGTATTTTTAGGAGAAATTATTGCAGTTTTTATTCCAGGAATACTATTTTTAGATAAATTGAAGAAAATGATTCCAAATGAGTAAATCACATATTATCACATAATTTACACAATTATTAAAATAATGCTTGAGAAGTGGCTTTTTGTCACTTCTCTTTCATTGTCAAGTATAAATGTTGCCTTTTATTTGACCATAAATATCGATTGTGCTATTCTTTCAAAGTCTTTTTTGAAAGGAGACTTTATATGAAAAAAGTGGCAATGATTATCTATATGGTGGTCATGGCAGCTATTATTAGTGCTTGCACAGTTAATGCTGATGCGAATGCTGATGTTACATATCCAATTTTAAATGAAATTAATGATGAAGATGATGAACCGTATCGGTTTGAGATCGAAGAAGTAGAAGAAGAATTAGAAGAGCCTACTGTTGAGACAAGAGAAGCTAGTTCTGTTGTTTCAGGTGGTGCGAGTTGGATTTATGCCAAGACACAAGAAGGAAGTCGTGGAACTAAAACTACGCGTTATGAATTACTTTATAATCGTGATGGAGAACTTTTATCACGAATGGAAATACCAGATGCAACGAGTGTGGAGCAAACTAAACCTACTCTATATGAAGGTGGACAGCGTGCTCAAGCAGGAGCATTTTACGATGCAAGTAGAATAACTCGTTATGGTGTTGATTGCTATGGTTGTAATATGTCTGCTGATGGTAAAGGTGGAAGTTCTGCCGGTATTGCTCTAGGACTTGATTCTGTTCGTCAGAAAGATGGTTCCTGGAAAAAAGGTATAACTTACGAGGGATATTATATTATCGCTACCTCAGCTACAATTCCCCTGTGTACGATTGTGGAAATAAGCAATCATACAGTTAGTGGTATGGGTATTCAACCAGGAGTTCCATTTAAAGCAATTGTTTTAGATCGCGGAGGTGCAATTCAAGGTTCAAAGATTGACCTTTTTGTTGGACGCGAAACAAATATGCCTGTAAGTCAAGGAAGACGACAGGATGCACACGTTAAAATACTAAGTACAAACTCTAGGACTAAAGTAAATGGTCAATGGGCTTGTGGAATATAACACTGGGGAAACTCAGTGTTTTTTATACTTTTTAATTCTATCTACTTAGTGTTATAATAAATACATGAAAATACAAGAAGTCATAATTGTTGAAGGAAAGCATGATGAGAGTAAAATAAAGTCCTGTCTCGACGCGGATGTTTTAATTACGAATGGAACTCATGTCTCTAAGTCTTTTTTAGAACAATGCAAGACATTAAACGAAACAAGAGGAATTATTATATTTACAGATCCAGATGGACCAGGGGAATGGATTAGACGTAAAATAATGGATTATGTAGGTGATTGTCAACATGCAAGTTTGGATGTTAAACAATCAAAGAATAAAAATAAAGTTGGGATTGAACATGCGGATTGTGAGATGATTACCCAAGCTATATTAAATCGTAGTAAATTTGTGAAAGAGACTTCATCCATTACACTAGATGAATTTAATTTACTTGGATTGAGTGGTCAAAAAAACAGTCGAGAAAAACGAAATTTATTATCGGAGGCTTTTTCGTTTCCTCAAGCAAATGCTAAAACATGCTTTAAATATTTAAACATGATGGGCATAAGTTATGAGGATTGTTTAGAACATATAGAGGTGAATAATGAAAACAATAGCAAATAAAAATGTAAGCATGAGCTTATTAGAGAAATATGAGCGCAAAGCTAAAAAACACTATGGACAAAATTTCATTATTGATCCTTCTGTAGTTGAGCGAATTGCTGAACATAGTGGTTCAGGTGGAGTATGTTTAGAAATTGGTCCGGGATTGGGATCTTTAACTCAACAATTAGCTAAAAGATATGACAAGGTAATTGCCTATGAGATAGATAAGCATATGGTTGAAATTTTGGCTGAAAGTTTAGAGGATTATTCTAATGTTGAAGTCATATTAGAAGATTTTTTAAATGCCGATTTAAGCTACTTAGAAAATGAAGAAATATCTGTTTGCGCTAATTTGCCTTATTATATAACAACTCCTATCTTATTTAAGTTAATGGATTTAAATACAAAAAAAATAACGGTAATGGTTCAAAAAGAAATTGCTGACCGCTTGGGTGCGAAATCGAAGACAAAGGACTATAGCTCTTTGAGTATTCAGATGCAGTATTATTTTGATATAAAAACTGTGATGAAGGTATCTAAAGAATCTTTTCACCCCCGCCCTAATGTTGAATCGATTATTATTCAATTGAGCCCTAAAAATAATACGATGGAATACAATGAGAAAGATTTCTTTGAATTTGTTCGTAAATGTTTCCAATTTAGAAGAAAAACACTTGTTAATAATTTAAAAACTATTGATGATTCTGTAGATTATGCGAAAGTTTTAAATAAAATAGGTCTTGATGAAAGAATTCGAGCTGATTATTTAGAAATAGAGGATTATTTTAGATTGTATGGTGAATTATATGCGTAGGAAAGCATATGCTAAAATAAGTCTTTATTTACAGGTTACAGGAAGAGAAGATGGAAACCTTCAGTTTAAAAATATTCTTTATCCTATTGATTTGTTTGATATGGTCTATTTGGAGAAAAGTGATTCTTTAATTATTGAAAGCAATAAGCACTTTCTTCCAAATGATAAAAGAAATACAGTTTATCGTGCAATTATGATCATGAAGAAGCGCTATAAAATTAAAGATTTATTTAAAGTAAGGATTGTAAAAAACATTCCGGCACAATCGGGTCTTGGCGGTGGTAGCGCAGATGCTGCTGCAGTCATCCAGATGCTTAATGAGATGTATCATTTAGAATTAAGTGATG
>CAZRNT010000045.1:0-7938 GCA_964601525.1 uncultured Erysipelothrix sp. | reverse complement strand
GATAAAAAGACTTTTGATCTGAAAATGTAAGTGGAAATACATATTTAGCTTTATCTAATATTTTTTCATTGTTTTCAAATATCTTTTCCCAAGTATCTAATTCATCGGGTAAATACGAACCGTCAGAATCACTTAGGTCAAATCCCATTTCCTCTAGCAATGTTTCATTATAGACAAAAAACCAACCATCAATACTATTTTGAACAAAATAATAGCCCTTTAAATTAATTGCATCTTGAAGTTGGATAGGAATCTTTGACCCCACTACATTACTTAATCCATTACCTAAATCTAGCATATCATCAAGAAAATAAGCCGCATTGTTTTGACTTGTAACCATGACATCATAAGGATATCCTTGTGATAAATCCTGTACAGTCAAAGGTTTTTGGATATTTGTTTTAATCGCTCCTTGATTATCAGGATGTAACTTATCCCAAGTTTCTTTAAGATAATCAGCTAATTCTTCATTCTCAACTTGAACTATCAAGCTGGCTTCTTCTTCAACTTTAAATACATTTTTATCTTTATCGAAACAAACAGATTCCCCATCTAATGTACATGAATTATTTAAAAGAAAATAAACGGTAGATGATGCCGCAACAATAAAAGCAAAAACAATTATAATAACCAAAGATTTATTTTGCTTCATTTATTGTTTCAACCTACCTTCCATTATTAAATCTGTATCTACAAGCTCATGAGGACTTTTCTTACCGAGTAAAAGCATAATGCGTTTTAACTCATCAATGAAACGATCCATTTCCTCATACATTATTTCTTCTTCTTTTTGAGCTAATTTAAGAAAGAAACCAGACATTCCTACCGCATTTGCACCTAATGATAAAGCCTTAATAAGATCCAATGGATTTCTAATCCCACCAGAAGCGAACACATCTATTTTATTCATTAAAGGTCGCACATCAATTAACGATTCAACAGTAGAAAGACCCCAATTTTGTAAGTATGAGAAAGCTTGTTTCTTAGAACGATCATTTTCAATTTGAATAAAGTTCGTACCGCCTTTACCACTAACATCAACATTCTGAACACCAATCTTACGCAATTGATTCACAGTATATCGACTCATACCAAAACCAACTTCTTTAACAATTACAGGTACATCAAGAGCTTGATTAATTTCATTAATTCTATCAAGCCAGTGACTAAAGTCACGATCCCCTTCATCCATCGTTAATTCTTGAGCTGGATTCACATGAATACTTAACGCATCAGCATCAATCATCTTCACTGCACGCTTAGCATCTTCAATACTTGCATTAGGATTAATATTCCCAACTATAAAACCATCTGGATTTGTTTCCCTAACAATTCTATAAGTATCTTCCAGACTAGATTCATCCAAAGCTGCATGTTGTGAACCAACAAGCATCATTAAATTATACCTTTTTGCTAAAAGAGCTAACTTTCTATTTAGTTCTTTTGTTTTTTCACTACCACCTGTCATAGCATTAATATAAAAAGGATAATCAAAAACACGACCAAAATATTCAGTTTTTAAATCAACATCACGATAGTCGATTTCCGGAAAACTGTGATGATAAAAACGAATTAAATCAAAATCATTCACTTTGTAATCTTGTTGTAAAGCTAATTCTACATGGTCATCTTTTCTTTTAGATCGCATCATACCACACCTCTAACTTTAATGGATGAACACAATTTCGTTCCCATTCTTTATAAATTTTATCTTTATTTGCATTTTCAATCAAAGCAATCATACAATCTCCACCACCTGATCCGGACACCTTTGCAGCCGCACCATTTTTATTAGCGATTTCAATTGCTTTTTCTAAATCCTTTGTTTCAATATTTAAAGCAGTCCATTTTTGAAGCTCTAACATTAATAAGCGATAACTTTCAATCGCCTCAAAAACATTGCCTTCTAAGAACATTTTAACATAAGACGAAGCTTTCTTTGTGAACTTTTCATAAGTCTTGCCATCTTCTAGTTTTTTATGATTAAAAACTTTCAAGTATTCATTCGTATCATTTTCAGTTTTAGTCCACGCGACTAATAATTCCTGTTTTGAATCAAGTGCTATTTGTTTAATGATTAAGCCTGGCCACTTAATTTCTAATAAATCAAATGATTTATCTTGTACAGAAAACCAATCAAAATCATATGAACGATAATATACAAGACCTGTATAGGATGCAGCAGCCAAATCTCCTCCAGAACCCAATAGCCCCAATCTTTCCTGACAAAGTATTGCTAACTTGAATTTTTTGAGATTAGATACTTTAACATCATGTTCTAATAAAATAGAAGATATCAAAGCAAGCATTATTACACCACTTGAACCCAAACCAATTTTCTTTCCATCAATTAAGAGATCACTCTTTACATCAATATGCAAATTTTGGGCGTCTACATTTAAATAATCAAGATACTCATAAGCTATTTTAATCGCTTCTGAAGCGATCCTTAATTCTTTGATGGGATTATCTAAATTTTCATCGGTTAATGTTCCATAGTCACTTTGAAAAGAGAAAGACTTCTCTTTCTTTATTTCAACACTTATAAAACGATTCACCGCAGCAATAATCGCTTCCTGTTTAGGAGAAGTAATCATATACTCACCCATTAAAAATAATTTCCCAGGAAATTGATAACTATTCATAAACTTCTAGACCACTACCTGTCTTACATACAATTGTTTTATATGCATTTAATCGCTCTAAAACTAAATCTAAATGCTTATCATCCGTTAATATTTTAACATTAGGACCAGCATCCATTGTAAAATAAGCAGGAATATCTTTTTGTAAATCTCTCACAATATTCATTACTTCAATTGTCTCAGGCTCAAAATACCATTTATTAATAGCCATTAATGAAGCATGCATTCTTAAAGCATTTGACTGTACCAATAAACCTAAGTTATCAAGATCCTTAGCATAAATATAGTCTACAGCCTTTTCTATATCTTTATGACTTTGTTCTACCCATGCATCAAAATAGACCGAATCATTTGATGTCTCTCTCATTGCATCACTACTAGAAAATAACTTTTCTTTTTCGTTTAATAAACAAACAACCATCCTCAATTCTGGCCAGTCACTATTTTCCAAAGGTTTAGCAAAACTTGTCTCATGACTATTACCTTTATGCCACTGGACAAAACCACCATAAATAGAGCGCGATGCACTACCTGAACCCAAACGAGCCAAACGACTTAATTCTTCATCATCAAGATTTAACGCTAAAGTACTCGCTTTAGCCAAAGCAGCAAATGCTGAGGCCGAAGAAGCAAGACCAGCTGCGCTAGGAACATGGTTATAGGATCTAATAATCGCATAATCTTTCAAACCATAACGTTCTCTAACTATATCCATAAAGGATTGTACACGTTTTAATGATTTACCACTTTGCTTCTCACCATCTAAATAAAACACATCTTCATTTAATTCATTGGAATAAACTACATTTGTTTCTGTATATAAATTATCCAAAGTTAAAGATAAACTTGGATTACTTGGAATCTTTAAATCTTCATTTTCCTTACCCCAATATTTAATCAAAGCAATATTTGTATTTGCCCTTACTGTATTTCCCATTTGCTATACCTCCCTCAAATCAATTGTCCATATGTCATTAGCACCTTCTAAACGCAAAGCCTCAATTATGTCTGTATAATTTTCAGTACTGCATAAGGCAATCATACAACCACCAAGTCCACCACCGCTCAGTTTAGCACCATAAGCTCCCTTACTTAAAGAAACTTCGACATACTTATCAAGCGTAGAACTACTAACGCCTAAAGAGCACAAGATTTGATGAGATCGTGTCATAGACTTTCCAAGACCATTCAAGTTTTTTTCATGTATTTGATTTAAAATCTTATTTGTCATTTCACCAAGCTCAAGCACTGGTTTTGTATTATCAAGTAATTTTTCTGAAACTAAGTCAACAGCCTCTTTTGTGGAAGCTGGTACACCTGTATCAGCAACAACTAGATAAGCCTGTAAATTTAATTTCAAAAAAAGCAAATCTTCATTTTTCTTAAAATATATTACTTTTTCTTTTATTATTGTTTCACTATCTAAGCCACTAGGATTACTGTGGTGCTCATTTTCAGCAAACGATACCAACATTCGTAATTGATCATCTTCTAATGGCAGATTAAGATAATCATAAAAAGCACGAGCAAGTGCAACAGAAACAGCCGCACTTGAACCAAATCCCCTTTGACTTGGTATATTGGAAATCAATTTAATCATAAAATGTTCATTTTCCAAATTATGCTGAATGGCAATTAAACTTAATAATTTCTTTAAACCATTCAATTCACTTGGAGCATCTTCAAACTTACCAGTATAAACAGAACTTTCAATATATGTATACTTACTTCTACTGCACACTTCACAATCTACTTTTCCAGCAAAAAAAGGTAAAGCAATCGCCGGCTCACCGTATACAACTGAATGCTCTCCACTTAATATTATTTTTGCACAAGCATTACCAAATCCACATTGTTTCATATCCATTACCTCTTACCCATATTATAATCTCAGTCATCATTCATTTCAATGAATCACACGAAATCATGTAATTAAAAAAGAGCTCCAGAAGATATTACTCTTTTAGGAAACTCTTTAATTTAATTATAGTCTTTCTAAATCAGTATAAGAAATTTCAGTTGGAGTTTCTCTACCAAATAGAATGGTAAGAACTGTAGCTGTTTGAGCATCATCATCCATACTATCAACAGTACCCTCAACACCAACAAATGGTCCCGATAAAATCTTAACTGTATCGCCAACCTTAAAGTCAACAACCAATTTCTTATCACTAAGACCCATTCTCCTTAAAATTGATTCAATTTCATCCGGAGAAACTGGGAAAGGTTTCGCACCACCACCAGAAGATCCAATAAAACCGGTAACTCCAGGAGTGTTTCGAACAACATACCATGCTTCATCTGTCATGATCATTTCAACAAACAAATATCCAGGGAACAAGTTTTTCATTTTTTCAACTTTTTTACCGTTCTTATACTCAATTTCTTTTTCTTCTGCTACAAGAACTGTAAATAAAGAATCTTGAATTCCCATCGATTCAACTCGAAGTTCTAAGTTTTCTTTAACACGGTTTTCATGTCCAGAATATGTATTAACAACATACCATTGTTTTTCTTCCATTTTTTAACCACCAATTCCAATTAATTTTAAACCTGCAACTAATATAAATTCTACCAATACAAAGTACAACATAAAGAAAAGTACAAAAGATATAACGATTGTTGTGTTTTGAGACATTTCTTTTTTATCTGGCCAATGTATTTTTCTAATTTCCTCTTTAATTCCTGATAAAGTGAACCACTTCATATTTGAATCCTCCTACTTTGTTTCACGATGAACTGTATGTTTTTCACATCGTTTACAAAACTTTTTTAATTCCAGTCGATTAACACTTGAATGATTTCTAAAAGTGGAATAATTCCTGGAAAGACATTCTTCACATACTAATATAACTTTTTCTCTCTTTTGAGACATAAGAAAAACCCCACTTTCGTGTTCTATAACTTTATCATACTCATGCTACTTAGTCAATTTTATTTACTTTGTAGTCCCTAACAAGGCGACGTACTTTTTGTACAACATTATCTACTTTTTTTGCTTCAATTTTTAAGAGTAAAGCAATCTCATTATAAGAGAATCCATCTTGTCTTAGTTGACAGATTTCTTTTTCTAAATCACTCAAGCCACTATAAATCTTATTCAAGATTTCTTTGGCTTCAAAATAGTGAGACATTCTTGCTGGATCACTTTTAATATTATCATCTGAAACTAAATCTCCAAGACATAAGCTTCCATCCTCAGATATAGACATATCTAAAGAATAAGATGTATCAAGCATCCGATACGAATAACCTCTACATCGTCTAAGCTCAGTTTTAATTCTTGATGATACACACAAATCAATGTAATAAGCTAAACCGACATTTCGTTCTTCTTGATAGGAAAAAAAGCTTTCATAAAGAGCAATTCTTCCTTCTTGGTATAAATCCTGAACGCTTATTCCCTGTGGACGATACATATTAAAATAAAAATGCGCACGACTCCACACTAAACGATCAAATTTATCCATCATGATCTCTAAAGCATCCTCATCATTTTTACGAATCATATAAAGATACTCAAAATCACCAATCAAACTACCCCTCCTAATTTAACTGATTATCTTCTACGTTCAATTTCAAATAACAAAATAGCAGTTGCTACAGAAACATTCAGTGAATTAACACTTCCTTTCATTGGTATGGTTGTTTTAATATCACTCGCTTCTAAAACTAGACGCGAAATCCCTTTACCTTCAGAACCCACAACTAACGCAATAGGCATATCAACCGGAAAATCGGTATAATTGACTGCATCAATCCCATTCTCAGCAGCCACAATCCAATAACCATGATCTTTTAAATACTTAATACTATCATTTAAATTAGTTGCTTGATGAACATCAACCGTATTAATTGCACCAGTAGATACCTTCGCCACTGTCGCATTCAATGACGCACTTCTATGCTTAGAAATAATTAATCCATCAACAGCCACTGCATCACATGTTCTTAAAATTGCACCCAAATTATGAGGATCTTCTATTTGATCACAAATCACAATTAGATTATTTTTCTTCTTTTCTACAATCTTTTCAAGACTTACGTACTCATAATCTTTAATCTCCAAAACAAGACCTTGATGCTTTTCTTTACACAAAGAATCTAGTTTAGATTTACTAACAAGTTCATACGCAATTTTATTACGCTTCGCCATTGCTACATACTTATCAGATGACTTAACATTTAAAATCCATAATTTTCTTGCGTTAGACTTATTATTTTTTAAATAAGACTCTACTGTATTTCTTCCATAGATAATTTCCATTATAGCTTTACCTCGCTTTTGAATAACTCCCATAAATGATCCAATCGATCATAATCTTTCTTAAAATACAAAAATCCCCACAAAGCTTCTAAACCCGTTGCCTTACGGTAGTCCTTTACCTCAGCATTTTTTGCCATCGAAGCCGATTTAGCATTTCTTCCTCTTTTATATATATCAAACTCTTCTTCAGTCATAATCTTATTCTCAATCAAGTAGTCCACAAAGCCAGCTTGAGATTTTGCACTAACAAATTTAGTCGAAGTTTCCTGTAAATCTTTTGTGCGACTCATTCCTTTTTCAATAAGATATTCTCTAACTTGAACAGACATTACTGCATCGCCAATAAAAGCAAGGACATTACCGGAATGATTCATTATATAATTCCTCTTTCAATTAATAAATCCCTAATTTTATCAGCCTCATCAAAATTCTTTTCTTTTTTAAACTTCTCCCATAAACGCATATTCTCAACATCTTCTTCATTTAATTTTACGAGATCAAAGTCTAAGCCTAAAACATTCATCATTTTTAAAATCGTAGCATACTGACTTGATAAACTATCTATATCCTTTGCTCTAATACTTTGATTTAATTTCTTTAAAAGAGCAAATACTTCTTTTTGAGCATTCGCTACATTTAAATCATCTTTTAAAGCTTCAAAAAATCTAGTAAAAGATTCTTCATCAATTCTATCAGAAAACTTATCATTGACCTGTAGCAAAACAGACGCTTTATTTAAAGCCGATTCAATTCTTGATACTTCTGTAATTGCCTGATGAATTAATTCATCAGTAATATTTAAAACTAATCGATAATGAGTTGATAGTAAAATCCAACGACTAACATTGCTACCAAATTCAGCAATAAAATCCTTTGCCCACTGAACATTCCCCAAGGACTTACTCATTTTTTCATTATCAATATTTAACATTGCATTGTGAACCCAATAATTGGCTAAGTCATGATGGTGTAATGCTTTATTTTGAGCCGACTCATTTTCATGGTGAGGAAATTGTAAATCTTGTC
>CAZRNT010000044.1:0-7970 GCA_964601525.1 uncultured Erysipelothrix sp. | reverse complement strand
CACAAATTCCAGCTTAATCTTTTTTATTAGTGTCCCATATAATTGGGTCACTCCCGTAGTTTTCTTTTATTTATGTTTTATTGAAGATATCCCTAAATGATGTTATTATTTATGCTGTGATAATATTTGACTGTTGAAAAAAGAGAGGTCGTTAAAAAGTGAAAAGAAAAGTAGGAACTATTTCTAGAGGAATTCGTTGCCCAATTATTCGTGAAGGTGATGATATTTCTGAATTAGTGAGTGAAAGTGTCATTGCTGCAGCAAAATCTGATGATTATGAAATCATGGATCAAGATATAATTGGTTTAACTGAGTCAATTCTGGCGCGTGCACAAGGTAACTATGCAAGTATCGATGCGATTGCGAAGGATATTCGTCAGAAGATGGAAAGTGATACCATTGCTGTAGTGTTTCCAATCTTTTCACGTAACCGTTTCGCAACAGTATTAAAAGCGATAGCACGTTCATCTAAAAAGATTGTCTTGATGTTACAGTATCCTTCTGATGAGGTAGGTAATGCTTTGATATCTTTGGATGAATTGGATGCATCAGGAGTTAATCCTTATAGTGATGTCTTAAGTTTAAGTGAGTATCGTCATCATTTTAAGGAAACAAAACATTCCTTTACAGGTATTGATTACATTGAATTATATAAAAACATTATTGAATCAGAAGGAGCAGAAGCTGAAATAATTTTCGCCAATGATCCTCGTGTTGTTTTAGATTATTGTGACTCTGTTTTAGCATGTGATGTTCATTCCAATGCTCGTACAAAAAGGATTTTAAAAGCAAATAATGCGAAAAAAGTTCTTGGTCTCAATGATATATTAACTTCATCTGTTGATGGTAGTGGCTATAATGCTGATTATGGATTATTGGGTTCAAATAAATCGACAGAAGAATCAGTTAAATTGTTCCCTCGTGATAGTTTTGAGGTTGTGAAGGACATTCAAAGAACGATGTTTGAAAAGACTTCTAAACAAGTTGAGGTCATTGTCTATGGAGATGGTGCGTTTAAAGATCCAATGGGTAAAATTTGGGAATTAGCTGATCCTACAGTTGCTCCTGGATTTACCGATGGTTTAAAAGGGACACCAAGTGAAATTAAACTTAAGTATCTTGCGGACAATGATTATCAGGATTTAAGTGGTGAAAAATTACAAGAAGCAATTACGAAACAAATTAAAGAAAAAGAGCATCAAGATATTGATAGTCGAGAATCTCAAGGAACAACACCTCGTAGAATTGTTGACTTAGTTGGATCACTTTGTGATTTAACCAGTGGTTCAGGGGATAAGGGAACGCCAATTGTTCATATTCAAGGATATTTCGATAATTATTCCAGTGAATAAATATAATTGACCTACTTAAAAGATAAGTAGGTTTTTTATTGTAGAGGTGTTAAAATAGAGAAAAGAGGTATGATGAGTATGAAATCGATTTATAGTTATGATTTAAAGGGTTTAGAAAAAGAATTAAAATCAATGGGTCAACAGTCTTTTAGAGCTAAGCAAATTTTTTCGTGGTTATATCAAAAAAGAGTGAATAGTTTTGATGAGATGACTGATTTAAGTTTAGAACTTAGAGATAAGCTTAAGGAAAATTTTGTTTTAGATACATTAAAATTAGTTAAACAACAAACAGCGTCTGATGAGACGAGCAAATTTCTTTTGGAATGTGAAGATGGTGCTTTAATTGAAACTGTTTTGATGAAGCATGATTATGGATATAGTGTTTGTGTAACATCTCAAGTTGGTTGTGCTATGGGTTGTAAGTTTTGTGCTTCAGGTTTATTGAAGGCCAAGCGTAATTTGAGTAGTGGTGAAATTGTCAATCAAATTATGTATGTACAAAGATATCTTGATGAACAAAATAAAAGGGTAAGTCATATCGTTGTAATGGGTATTGGTGAGCCTTTTATGAATTATAATAATGTAATGAATTTTGTATCGTGTGTTAATGATGAACATGGTTTGAATATTGGTTCTCGTCATATCACAATTTCAACTTGTGGTATTGCTCCGGTTATTCGTCGTTTTGCTGATGAGCAAAGTCAAGTTAATTTAGCGATTTCATTGCATGCGCCAAATGATGAGCTTCGTTCACAGATAATGCCAGTGAATGATATGTTTAATTTAGAGGAGTTATTCTCTGCTTTACATTATTATTTAGATAAAACAAATCGTCGTTTAACCTTTGAGTATATTTTAATTGATGGGGTAAATGATCAGATAGCACAGGCTAAGGAACTTGTGGATCTAATCAAGGGTATGAATGCTTATGTTAACTTAATTCCTTATAATGAGGTTGATGAGAATCCATTCAGACCAACAAAGCCTGAAAGTGCGGCAGCTTTCTATGATTACTTGAAGCGTCATAAAATTCAATGTGTTATTCGTCGAGAAAAAGGTAGTGAAATTGATGCTGCTTGTGGACAGTTGCGTGCTAATGTGGAGAAACAAAGAGCAAGTAGACGTTAAAGATTTAATTTTAGCTTAAATGTTAAAGAAGTTAGTTGAGTAGTTTAAAACTACTTTGCTGACTTTTTCTTTGGGTTAGTAGAATGTCTTGCTTTATGATAAAATAGTAATGATTATTATTTATATATGAGAAAGAGGATTGAAATGGGAAAAGAGCAAAAAAGTCATCGCCTGATTAGTTTGACAACGTGGCTTGTTATTATTGCTTTTTGGTGTATCAGCACAAATACTGGATTAGTTTCTTCTCAGTTGTTGCCTTCACCACAGAAAGTTTATGGGGCGTTTATTAGAATTATTAATGATGGTTATAATTCAATTCCGTTTTGGAAGCATTTGGGGATTAGTTTTTATCGTTTGTTTGTTGCTGTGTTCTTTGCACTTATAACAGCGATTCCTTTAGGTTTATTGAGTGGATACTTTTCTAAGTTTAGAGCTGTGATTGATTCTTTAGTTAGTTTTTATCGTCCGCTTCCACCATTGGCTTACTATATGTTATTAATTCTATGGTTGGGAATTGATGAGGAGTCTAAGATCATGCTTTTATTCTTGGCTTCTTTTGCACCAATATATATTGCGTGTTCTTCTGCAGTTGCGCGTGTTGATGAAACCTTTATTTTAAGTGCAGAGTCTATGGGTGCAAGTAAGTCTCAAGTTTTCTTTACGATTGTAGTTCCTGCGACTATGCCTGATATTTTCATTGGTATTCGTACAGCAGTGGGTGTTGCTTATACTACTTTAGTTTCTGCTGAGATGGTGGCTGCAACATCAGGTCTTGGTTGGATGGTAATAGATGCATCTCGTTATTTGAAGAGTGATGTAATGTTTGTTGGTATTATTATAATGGGAATTACAGGAATTTTAATTGATGTGTTATTAAAGCGTTTAGAGAAAAAAGTTGTATTTTGGGCTGGTAAGTAGGAGGATATATGAAGAAGAAAATAATTGTTTTATTAAGTTTATTGTTCTTGCTTAGTGCTTGTGGTTCTAAGTCAAGTAATGGGGATTTACCTGATAAAGTTCGTATTGGTATTATTCGTGTGCCTAATGATAAGACGGTTGCGATTTCAAAGTCTTATTTTGATGAGTTTTTTAAAGATAAGGGTATTAAAACAGAGTTTATCTTTTTTGATTCAGGCGTAGCGGCTAACCAGGCTTTTTCTTCGGGAAGTATTGATTTTGCGGAGATGGGTCATACTAATGGAGTTGTTGCTTTAGCTAATAATTTACCAGTTAATTTAATTTGGATTCATGAAGTATTGGGAAGTAATGAAGCCTTAGTTGTGAAACAGGGTTCGGGTATTGAAAAAATTGAAGATTTAGAAGGTAAAAAAATTGCGACTACATTTAGTTCAACGTCTCATTTAAGTTTGTTGAAGGCTCTTGAAAAGGCCGGTATTGAGGATAAAGTACAACTTCTTGATATGCAAACTTCTGAAATTGTGGCTGCTTGGGAACGTGGCGATATTGAAGCTGCTTATTCTTGGGAGCCTGGCTTGTCTCGTTTAAAAGAGAGTGGTTCTGTTTTAATTGATAGTGAACAATTATCAAAAGAGGGAATAATCACAGCTAATATTGACTTAGTTCATAATAACTTTGCGAAAGCATATCCAGACTTAGTTGCTGATTATATTCGTGTTTTAGATAAGGCTGTAAATTTATATAAAGATAGTCCTGAAGAAGCTATTGAAGCTGCTTCGAAACAATTGGAATTGGATCTAGATGAGACAAAACATCAAATGGCAGGGACTGTTTGGTTATCGGCAGATGAGCAAATTTCTAGTTCCTATCTTGGTTCCCAAGAGTCACCTGGTTATTTCCACGAAGTATTTATGCAAAGTGCTGAATTTTTAAAGGATCAGGGTAATATTGATCGTGTTCCAAGTATGGAGGAGATCAATGAATTTATTAATTCTTCTTATGTGGAAATGGCGCTAGGGGAATAAAGATGATTGATATTAAAGATGTTTCAGTTACATATCAGGGTCAAAAGGGTCTTACTGAGGCTTTAAAAGGTGTTGATTTAAAAATTAATAAGGGTGATTTTGTTGTTTTATTAGGGCCCTCTGGTTGTGGTAAGAGTACTTTATTAAATCTAATTGCTGGTTATAATAAGCCGACAACAGGTGAAGTCTTGATGCATGGTGAAACAATTAAAGGACCTGATAAGAATCGTGGGGTTGTTTTTCAATCAACAAATTTATATCCTTGGTTAAGTGTTAAAGAAAATATAGAATATGGTTTAAAAATTCGTAAAGTTGATAAGAAAACTCGTGATGATTTGACGCGTTTATTCTTAGAAGAAATAAACTTAACAGCTTATCAGGATCATTATCCTTTTGAGTTGTCAGGTGGGATGCGACAAAGAGTTGCTTTGGTTCGTACACTGATTAATAATCCTGAGATTTTATTGATGGATGAGCCTTTTGGTGCATTGGATGCAATGACTCGTGTCAATATGCAGTCATTGTTGAGGGACCTGTGGCATAAAGGGGATCAGACATTTTTCTTGATTACTCATGATATTGATGAGGCTTTGTCATTAGGAACACGTGTCTTATTGATGTCTAAAAATCCAGGACGTATTGTTGAGGAATTTAATTTGGATTTTCAAAAGAAAATCTATGAGGATTCAGAGTATATTGCGTCATTGGATCCAGACTTTATAAAAGTTAAAAATGAGATCCTTCATTTGATTTCTAAATAAAAAAATTAACATCCTAAGTACTTGAAGCCATGAGCTTAAAGTGTTAGGATGTTTTTATAAACTCCATATAATTCTGGTAATAAGGTCCGGAAGTTTCTACTTATGTCCCGTAAAGACATAAACTATGGCAATAGATAAAACGATTTAGATCGATTTTCTCTTTTGCCATTCTAATGGCAGTTTAATGAGAAGGAGAGAGAGAATATTTATGGTCGATTTTTTAAATCGTTTTTTTGCTATTGAGGAGTCAGGCTCCACAATAAAAAGAGAGTTAACAGGGGGATTGACAGCATTTTTATCAATGTCTTATGTTATTTTTGTTAATCCAATAATCTTAAGTGATGCAGGTATGCCTAAGGATGCGGTCTTTATGGCAACGATTATTGCTTCAGCTATTGCGATGTTGATAATGGGTCTTTATGCTAAGTTTCCTTTAGGGATAGCACCTTGTATGTCAATGAATGCATTTTTTGCTTATTCTGTTGTAATGAGCATGGGATTATCTTGGCAAGAGGCTTTGTCTACAGTTTTAATTTCCTCAATTCTGTTTACTATTTTAGCAATCAGTGGTGTTAGAACTAAAATTATTAAGGCAATACCGATGTCGATTAAACAGGCAGGTACTGTTGGACTAGGTATTTTTATTGCTTTTGTTAGTTTTAAAAATGCTGGAATTATTGTAGCTGATGAAGGAATGATGATTACTTTTGGTGGTTTTTCAAATCCTAATGTTATCATTGCTTTCTTTGGTTTATTAGTAGCATCGTTTTTCTTAGTTAAAAAGAATCAATATGCTGTATTTTATGGAATGATTGGTGCTGCAATTTGTGGCCTAAGTTTGCGTTTTGGTGCAAATGCTGGATTCTTGCATTTTAGTGAAGAAGTTCTTGCAAGTCTTCCTAGTTTACCTAAAGGTGGACCTTTAGCATTTCCTGTTGGACCCATGAAGACAATGCTAAATGAAACATTATTTGTTAGTGTTAAAACCTTGCCTTCAGTATTGAATATGAAGGGAATTATTGTTTCCTTAACATTTCTATTTTTAGATTTCTTTGGAACTGCCACAACATTATCAGCTGCTGCTTCACAAATTCCTGATTTATCACAAGAGGAATTTGAGCAGAATTCAAAAATTTATGTTGCTGATGCTTTGGGTAGTTTTGCTGGTTCAATCTTTGGAACTTCAAATTTATCTACTTATATTGAGTCTGTATCGGGTATCATTGCTGGTGCTCGTACAGGATTAATGTCTGTTGTCACTGCATTGTTGTTTTTACTTTCAATTTTCATCTATCCTATGTTATCATTAGTTACATCTGCAGTAACTACACCAGCAATGGTTTTGATTGGAATCTTTATGATGCAGAATATCGATAAAATCGATTGGCAAGGTGGATATGAGAATATCATTCCATCCTTCTTAATTATAGTCATGATGCCTTTGACAGGTTCAATTGCTTTAGGACTAACAATGGGTTTTATTGCTTGGGAACTATGCATGGTTTTTGCTGGTAAGTTTAATGAGATTCCTAAAACGATGCATTTTATATTTTTAATATCGATTGCATATATCGCAACATTATAGGGAGGAATATGGAATACTTAAAAGAGATTATTATACAGGACGCAATTGTAAGAAGTGAGAAAATACTTGATGTGAAGGGTTTTTTAAATGAACAAGTTAACCCAACATTAATGAATAAAATTGGTGAAGACTTTGCTTTACAATTTAGAAATTATGATTTTGATGCGTTTATTACTGTTGAGGCTTCAGGGATTGCGCCTGCAATTTTCGCAAGTTATCACATGGATAAACCACTAATTATTCTTAAAAAAGAAGATGTAATTAAAGAGGGTGTGGAACAAAAAAGATGTTTCTCATACACAAAAAATAAAGAATATTATCTATCTGTAAGTAAAAAGCGTATTACCGATCAAAAATTTATTCTTATTGATGACTTTTTGGCTGAAGGTAATGTTGTATTGAATGTGAAAGAGATGTTAGAAAATAATGGCTCTGAACTTCTTGCAGCAGGTATCTGTATCTCAAAAGATTTCCAAAATGGCTATAAGCGACTTACAGATCTTGGCTTTGATTTGTATTGCCAAGCTCAAGTTAAAGAGCTTGATCCAATTAATAATAAAGTACTATTTTAAATCTTTAAACAGTAGTATAATTATTAAAAGGAGATAATTCATATGAAGCTATACATAAAACAAAGTGTTTTTACATTGGGGGCTAAGTTTACAGTTAAAAATGAATTCGGAGAAGACGCTTATTATGTTGAAGGAAGTTTTTTCCGTTATCCCAAAGAATTCAATATCTACAATTCTTACCATGAAAAAGTAGGGCATATAGAACGTCAAATATTACGTTTCTTTAGCCATTACGACATCAAAACTGATAAACAAAACATTACGCTTAAACGAGAGTTTTCTTTCTTTAGACAATACTACTCTATATTAGGTATAGATTGGTCACTTCAAGGTAACTTTACCGGACACCATTATGAAGTAATGTCAGGAAATGATCCAATTATGAAATTGAGAAAACATTGGTTTACTTGGGGAGATAGTTATGAGTTAGATATTCCTGATCATCAAGATGAGGTCCTAGCCCTTGCTATCGCAATATGTATAGATAATGAAATCCTGAGAGATTCACAAAGTAATAATAATGCATAAAGACATCCGTAAAAGAATACGGAGGTACAGTTTTGTTACAAATAAAAATAAGTTTTATATGTCCATAAGATTTCTATGCCAGTCATACAAAGTATTCACTT
>CAZRNT010000043.1:0-8101 GCA_964601525.1 uncultured Erysipelothrix sp. | reverse complement strand
TATGATTTAAAAATGTCATTACTCCATGATTTAGGACAATAAAAAAACTTGATTTTAAAAAATCAAGTTTTTTTTACGTTTATCTTTGACCTTGATCGTAAGGTTTCCCTGCAGCCCTTGGGGCAGTAGACTTCTTAGAAGTAAAGACCAAGACAACTAATGTTGCAATATAAGGGAACATTTTAAAGAATTGATCCGGGATACCTAATTTAACAAGCACTGGAATAACTGAATAAGTATTTGCTATGGTTAATGCTAAAGCAAAGAATAAGGAAGTAAATAATAAATTCAATGGCTTCCATTGTCCAAAAATTAAAATCGCTAAAGCTAAGAATCCATAACCATTTGCTGTTCCTGAAAAAGCAATACTAATTGGAACTGTGATAATCAAACCACCTAATCCTGCAAGTGCTCCAGAAATTAAAACAGCAATCCAACGAATCTTATAAACATTAACTCCTGCAGCATCAAGAGCATGAGGGTTTTCTCCAGCGGCTCTTAATCGCAAACCAAATCGTGTTTTGTAAATTACAAATATTGATATGACCAATATGATTAAACCTATGAATGTAGATATATATACCCTTTGAAAGAATAGCTTACCTATAAACGGTATATCTCCTAATATAGGTACTTTTCTAATTAAAAATGTATTTTTAAAAGGTATCTCTTTAACACTGTAGAAAAGTCTAGCAACAAAAACTGTAAAAGCAGGAGCAAACATATTAATAGCAGTACCTGAAATTGTTTGATCCGCATTCATATTGATTGCCGCGTAGGCATGGATAGTTGATATAAGCATACCCGCAATACTTGCGACAATCATTGCTAAAATATAGAGACCTTGTCCTGACATTCTATCTTGAAGTAGAAAGATTGTTATAATTCCAAAGAATTGGCCAAAAACCATGATACCTTCCAATGCAATATTAACAATTCCACTTCTTTCTGAGAATAATCCACCCAAGGCAACAATCAGCAAAGGAATTGCAATATAAAGCATTTGTTGAAAAACGTGAAAAAACATATTTAAACTCATGATTTTTTGCCTCCTTTTTTAGAGAAACGACGACTTATTCGATCCATCATTTGACGTAACAATAAGGATAAAGCCGAGATATAAATTATTGCAGCTGTAATAACTTGAATTATTTCAGGTTCCATATTAAATATTTGTAAGTTATTACCACCATAACTAATATGAGATATAAAGAGCCCTGAGAACAGAATGGCTATAGGATTATTTTGTGCTAATAAAGCAACGGATATTCCATCAAACCCTTCAGCTAATAGCATATTCACTGTGGACATATATTTACCTACATCAGATAAATACATCAACCCCCCACCAATTCCAGCTAAAGCTCCTGCAATTGCCATGGAAGCAACAATTGATTTTTTCTCATTGATTCCAGCATAGCGACCTGCATGGCGATTATAACCTACCGCTTTTAACTCATAACCAAATATGGTTTTTTCTAATATTATGTATACAATGAGCGCAATTACAATCGCAACAATAATACCAATATTGATGGACGATCTTGGAAACAACTTATCCAATCCGGCTTTAGGTAGAAACGCATATTTGGGTGGTAGTGTTCTAGCGTGCACATCATCAAATGCTGTATTCACAATTAGGTAGTTAACTAAGAACATGCCAATATAGTTCATCATAATTGACGCAATTACCTCATTAACATTTCGATAGGCTTTGAGAATACCAACAATCGCTCCCCAAACCATTCCTGAAATTGCTGCAGCTATTAATGCCACAATCCATCCATAAGCAGGATTTAATTTAGTGAAGTTAACACCAACAAATACTGCCGCAAATGCACCAACAGTAAATTGACCCGTTACACCAATATTAAACAAACCTGTCTTAAATGCAAAACCTACAGATAAACCAGTTAAGATAATTGGCACTGCCCTAAAGAGCACATTACCCATTCCACGTATACCGTGATGGAATCCACCTTTGAGAATCATGAAAAATCCTGGTAATGCACTTCCTGGTTTAGTAATTAAGAGAACAAAGAAACCAAAAACAAGGCCAACTAAAATTGCTAAAATAGAGGCAATTAAGTTTTGAACAGGTTCTTTTTTTAACCAGATAGATAATTTATTCACTTAAAGCCCCCCTTTTGGCACCAGCCATATATAAGCCTAATTCTTGTTGACTTATCTCGCTTGGTTTAAATTCTCCCACTAATTCTCCATCATGAATTACTAATATACGATCACTAAGATTCATAATCTCTGACAATTCATAAGATACTAATAAAATTGCTTTCCCCGCATCTCTTTGTTCTACAATTTGATGGTGAATATATGAAATTGCACCAACATCTAAACCTCGAGTTGGTTGAACAGCCATCAATAAATCTTGACCAAGATCAATTTCTCTTGCCAAAATTGCTTTCTGCTGATTACCACCTGACATACTACGAACTTTTGTCGATGAACCTTCTGAACTTCTAATATCAAATTTTTCAATTAACTCATCACCATATTCTTTAATTGCTTTAAAGTCAGAAAAGCCATTATTATGAAAACGTTTGGTGAAATATTGTTTTAAAACGAGGTTATCAGCCAAACTATAATCAAGAACCAATCCATCACGATGACGATCTTCAGGAATGTGTGATAATCCATTCATATTCCTAAACCTTATGCTTTCATGGCTAATATCTTTATCTAAAAGACTAATTTCACCACTAATAATTGGCATCATTCCTGCAATGGCATAAACCAATTCACGTTGCCCATTTCCTTCAACACCAGCAATACTTACAATTTCACCTTCATTTATGGTAAAGGTAACATTCTTTACTGCATTATCATTTCCATGACTTGAAGCTACATTCAAATTGTCAACATGAAGAACAGCTTTGCCAATTTTCGCTTCTTCTTTATTTATATTTAAATCTATTTTACGACCAACCATTAATTCTGACATTTCTTCAATGCTCAAATTAGCTACATCTTCCGTGCCAACCATAACACCTTTTCGTAAAACAGAAACTCTATCAGCAATTTTTTTAATTTCATTTAGTTTATGTGTGATGAAGATTATTGATTTACCTTCTGCTTTTAACTGCAACATAATCTCTAATAATTCATCGATTTCTTGAGGAGTTAAGACCGCAGTTGGCTCATCAAAGATTAAAACATCATTTTGTCTATATAATAATTTTAAAATTTCTACTCTTTGTTGCATCCCAACCGAAATATCTTCTATTTTCGCATCAGGATCAACATTTAGATTATATTTATGAATCAAATCTATAATATCTTTTCTAGCTTGATCCATCTTCACAACCAGACCATCAACTGTTTCTACACCTAATACAATGTTTTCTGTAACAGTAAAATTATGTACTAATTTAAAATGCTGATGGACCATTCCAATTTTATGCTCAGTAGCTTCTCTAGGATTATGAATGATGACTTTTTCACCATTAATAATAATATCACCCGAATCCGGTTGATACATCCCAAATAAAACAGACATTAAAGTCGATTTACCAGCACCATTTTCACCAAGTAATGCTAGTATTTCCCCTTCTCTTAGACTAATACTAACATCATCATTAGCAATTATCCCAGGGAAGGTTTTGGTTATATTATTCATTTCTACAATATTTCTCATGCATTCACCCCTTGTTTTTTTTAAAAAAAGCCCTCTAAAAGAGGGCTTAGATAAGTTGTTTAGTGAAATTAGATAACTGTAACTGTAACGTTATCAAAACTTTGATCACTGAAATCTGCTTCGTGTGTCCTTGGGATATCACTTAAGATTCCATCAACATCATCTTGAAGTTTCTTATAGATTTGATCGTAATCTTCTTTTGTAAAATTCTCAAAGCGATCGAATTTATCGGAAATTCCAACACCATTATCTTTAACACCATAAACGAATTGTGTACCACCTGGGAACTCATTATAGAAAGCTGTTAGAGCTTCATATACTGATAATTGCAATTCCTTCTTAGCGGATGTTAGAACTGTTTCAGAGACTTCGTATTGATCAACGTCAACACCAATTGATAATGCTTCACTTTGTTCAGCAGCACTGAATACAGAGTTATTAGCACCACCTGCAGCAGCAAAGATAACTTCTGTACCATCTGCATACCAACCTGAAGCTAAACTACTTACTTCATTAGATGGAACAAATGTATCTGCATAGTGATATCTCATATCAACTTTAACATTCATTTCTTTTGCAGCTGCATCTGCTCCAGCTACATAACCAATTCCAAATCTCTCAACAGCAGGAACCTTCATTCCACCAACAAATCCTAATTTAGTGAAACCTTCCTTAACTGCAGCATAACCTGCCAAGAAACCAGCTTGGTGCTCTTCATATAATATTGAGTATGTGTTTTCTTTAATATCATCTGGTTCCCCTTGTCCTGCACGAGGTGCACCATCCAATATAATGAAATGTGTTTCAGGGAAGTCAGTTTGAGCTCTATGAACAGCTTTCTCAAACATAAATCCTGGTGTAACAATTATCTTCGCACCACCATCATTAATTGCTTTAGAGATTTCTTCGTAATATGCCTCATCATCTTCTGCTGCTGGACGATAATAGTCATATCCTACTTTATGTTCATCTCCATACTGCTTGACACCATCATATGATCCTTCATTAAATGAACCATCATCAATGGTACCAACATCTGTGATCAAAATAATTTCCTTGCCTTTAGCATCATCTCCACCATTATCTGATGAACATGCTGCCAGTGAGAACGTCAGCATTAATACCAATAAAACAGAAAATATTTTTTTCATTTTCTTCCTCCATCACAAGTCTATCTTGTATTTATATTCTACCTAATTTTTTAATAAATTGCAATGTGAAGTTTATGTGAATTTCGTAAACAACATTTTTATATGCAATCGCTTACATTGTTTTAATTTAATAATTAAATAGAAGTTAAAAAGCAGTCGTTCTTAACTTCTTCATAAAACTCTTTTATATTATTTAACATTTAGGTCATCAAGATCACGAATTATTGGTATTCTAACAATTGCTGTAGTTCCCTCATTAGGTATTGATATATATCGTAAACCATATGTTTGACCAAAACGAATTGTTAAGCGTTCATTAACGTTTCTAACTCCATATCCATCACTCATTTCACCACTTAGTATTTCTTTGATTTTCTCTTGACTCATTCCGATTCCATTATCGCTAACTTCAATTACCAAAGATTCAATATCTTGATATCCAACAATTGAAATATCACCCTTTTTGACCTCTTTCTCATTGATGCCATGCAAGATTGAGTTTTCAACTAATGGTTGAAGAATTAAATTAATCGTGTAGAAATCTAAAATTTCTTCTTCAATATCAATGTTTAGATAGATACTGTTATCAAATCGTTTATTTTGAATATCTACATACAGTTTGATATGTTCAATTTCATCACGCAAGGGCACCATCTCTTTACCAGAGCTTAAAGAAAGCCTAAAGAAACGAGCTAATTTCTCAACGATATCGTTTATATCGTCTGCCCCATGCTCCATTGCTAACCAATTAATTAGATCTAAAATATTATAAAGAAAATGAGGATTAATCTGAGCTTGTAATGCTCTTAACTCAGCTTTTCTTAAATCAATTGATGATTGTTCTCTTTCCTGAATTAGCTCACTTATTTGACTCGTCATAAATATGAAATTTCTTTGTAAATCTCCAATTTCATCATCGTAAGGAATATCAATATCTAAATCCCATTTATTCTCTTTTACCAGATCCATCTTATCTGACAAATCTTCAAGTCTATAAGTTATATTTTTAGAAATTCGACTCGCAACATAGGCTGAAAGAGCTGTAACCATAATCAAAACTACACTCATAAATCTTAAGATATCTGTTGCATCTTGCTTAATTTCTTCATTTGGAACTATGGAGATAAGTTGCCAATCCATATCAGGAACCTTCTGGTGAAAGACCATCACTTCACGATTATCAATTCTACGAATACTTTCCCCAGTTTTAAATCGCTTATCACGATCAATATAGTCATCCAAATTAACAAATGTTGATTTAATCTCATCATTGGTCGAAGTAATTACGTAACCATTTTGATTCATTAAATATACCTCACCACGCTTGGTAATGGGTACTTGTTCAATAATCTTATTAAGAGTTGATTCCTTTATATCTACCACTAATACAGCAAGATGTTGAGAATTATAATTTGAATCAGGTATCGTTCGCACAATTGAGATTATATCCTGCTCATCATAAGGATATGCAAAATCTTTTTTATATGTAGGCAACCAAATAATTCCGCCTCTTTCATTCAGAACATCATCATACCATGCTTCATTTTTAATTAAACTTTCTGCCATGACAGTTGAGCGAGCAAGTCCTTTAATTGAAGAATCATCGACATACAAACGAATACTATAGACATCTCTTCCCATCCCCATATTTGAAACCATATCTGTTAAACGAGAATAATGATTATATTTTTTTTGAATATCATTTTCTTTTTTAAATTGACGAATCATTTCTTTAAACTCAGCATCCAAATATGCTTTACTTGAAATGTCTTTGCTTGAAGTTAAACGATAAGAAATATAGTCAGTAGTTTGAGTCATTGTTTGTCGAGTCATCATTTTAGTATTGTCAGTTAAAACATGAGATGACCTCAAATAAAATAAAATTGAAATTGACAAAACAGATAAACTTGTAAGAAGGATAAATGAGAGAAATAATCTTTCCTTTAATTTTAGTTTTGGTTTCTTGTTTTTAAATATTTTGGAAAACATAAATTATACCTTGTATTTTTCGCGATATTCAGAAGGATTCATATCAAAATATCGTTTGAAAACACGTGCAAAATAGTTAGCATCACGATAACCTACTTGAGCAGCAACCTCGTAAAGTTTTAAGTTACGATCTAATAAAAGCTCTTTCGCTTTATCCATTCTCATATCTGTGATGTGTGAATTAATTGTGTTTCCAGTTGCTGTTTTAAACACTTTACAAAGATATTGAGGTGTCAAATAAACTTCATCCGCAATATCCTTAATCGTTAAGTTCGAATCAAAGTTATCAGCAATATACCTTTCTGCATCACGAACCACACTAATACTATTATCAAAACCATCTAAATGAACCAAGGTATTTTTATTTTTGTAGCCTTCCCATTCTATAGCGTCCATTGCATCTTGATATGAGTAATGTAATTCTTCAAAGGACATTACTTTTTTACCAAGACCAATTTCAACTTCTACACCATGATTTTTTGATAGATTACTAAATATATTATTATAATAATTCTCCAAACTCTTATTTTCTATCTCGTGAGCATGAATGACTAAGACTTCATCATTTCTTGTACCAATTAGCATTGTTAAATTATTGTCATCCATAGTCTCTTTAAGTTTTCTGGTAATGAGTGGGAAATTCTCTTCTAAACAATCTTTTATAAGCACCACACGATAAACACCATTTAAAGGAAAACTAATTCCCATATGCTTCATCAATAGTTCTAAGGTATCTTTATTATATTTTCTTGCACTAATTAAGCGTTCAATTATAGAATTTAAAAGATACTGATTGCCCTGATCCATTTTCGCCTTTAATTTATTCTTATTATTAATACGATCAATCTCACTACTATGTTCATTACGAACTTTAGTTAGGAGCAAAGATAGCTCATCCATATTTACAGGTTTTTCTAAATAATCCACTACATCTAATTTGATTGCTGACTTAAGATATTCTTTATCTGTATATCCACTTAAAAAGACTACCTTGCAATCAGGAGCTATTTTTTTCATATTTTTAACAAGTTCAATTCCATCCATATGTGGCATTCGAATATCACAGATCGCCAAATCAGGTTGAACTTGTTTAGCAAGCTCAAGACCTTGTAATCCATCTGCCGCTTCGCCGAAAACTTTGAAACCATATTTATGCCAATCAACATATTTAACAAGCCCTTCACGGGTCATGCTTTCATCATCAATGATGATAACTTTTAACATAAAATCACCTATCTTCATTATATCATCTATATAATTTATATGTTCATGAAAAAAAGAGCAATTGCTCTTTTTTTTACCATAT
>CAZRNT010000042.1:2557-8178 GCA_964601525.1 uncultured Erysipelothrix sp. | reverse complement strand
GCTAAACTTGCAGCAAACATAGCATTCATCAAATTATGTTTACCAGCAAGTTTTAAATCACTTATCTTAAAGAGTTTAACATCCTTGAAATATGCCCAGTTTTGTTCTACGTAGATATCTGCTTTAGACTTTATAGAAAGACTTAAATATTCGATATCTTTATCTAAACGCTTCATAATGTTTTTATCATCAATATTTATAATATTTACTTCACTATGTTTCAACATCTTTAATTTTGCTTGATAATACTCTTCTTCTGTCTCATAACGATCAAGATGATCTGGACTTAAATTCATCAAAGCATAAGCATCAAATTCAACAGTTTTTAAGCCATCCATCTGAAAAGCTGATATTTCTAAAGCTACATTTCTTTTTGTATTTCCATGATCATATACAGCTTGACTTAAGGCATAACCAATATTTCCACAAGCCAATGCATCAGAACTTTCTTTTCTAAGCATTGTATACAGTAAATCAGTTGTCGTTGTTTTACCATTTGTTCCCGATACTGCATAATATTTATAATTACTTGAATTACGATAAGCAATCTCAATTTCATTTAATGCTTCATCAAATCCAGGAATTCCAGGTGCTTTGATAATTTCATCATATTTACTTAAATTAATCTTGGAAAAAGAATCAATAATCACATCTATTCCTAATTTTTCTAATTCTTCGATTTCAGAAAATTTATTTTCATTATACAGTGTAATTTCATCATTACCTTTTGATAAAAGTCTGGCAACCCCTAGTCCACTCTTACCAGCACCAATGATTAAAATCTTCATGAAATTGCACTAAGTCCTAAACCAATGATCATAAAGGTTAAACCAAGAGCATAGAAAAACAAGACAACATCTTTTTCTTTCCAGCCACTAAGGGTAAAGCTGTAATGAATCGGAGTATATTTAAACACTCGTTTTCCTCTGGTTTTCCAAGAGATCTTTTGAATAATAACAGTCAAGGTTTCAAATACAAAAACTCCACCAATAACTGCTAGCAGCAATTCTTTTTCTAAAACAATTGCGATCATGGCTAAGAAGGCCCCTAAAGGTAATGAACCAACATCACCCATAAATATTTTGGCTGGTTTGCGATTGAATAGTAAAAATGAAAGCAAAGCGCCGATTAAGGATAAAATTAAAATAAACAAAGGAATCATTTGTGCTGTTTTCGCAAAATATGTAAATGGTAATAAAGCAATAATGACAGTACCACTAGCAAGTCCATCCATTCCATCAGTAAGATTTACTGCATTAGAAGTTCCACTCATTATAAATAGAACAAAGATTGGATAAAACCAAGAAAGGTTTAGTCCACCTTCCACAAATGGAACTGATAAATAATTATCTCCACCATTTTTTATATACATGAAGTAGAAAACAAGAGCTAATATTAATTGAAATAAGAACTTATCTCTAGCTTTTAAGCCATCGTTTTTTCCTTCCTTAATTATTTTGTAATCATCTACTAAACCAATCATTCCATAGAGTATAAACACCAACATAATAATAAGTGTCATCATATCTGGTTGAAATAAAAGAATAACTAAAGTTACCAAGACTGGAATACTTACAAATAAAATACCTCCAAATGTTACGGTTGGCTTTTTATTTTTATATTCTTCTAAAGCGTACTCACTTGGTTTTTGAGAGACGTTATTTTTTTGTAAATATTCAATGAATTTGGGATATAAAAGCAAGCCAATTGCGAATGATATCCCCATTCCTAGTAATCCTTTTAACATAGTTACACTCCTTATTTTAATTTAAGCTTAATAATATCTTTTTCTTTAATATCTGTATTAACTGGAATTGATTGTTCCACAACATAACCTGAACCTTCAATTTCCACCTTTATTCCACTAAGTTTTGAGAAGGCATTAACTTCTTTTAGTGACCATTTCTTCATATCTGGCATTTTAATATTTTTAGAATTAGTTGATAGCATAATTAATTCATTAGACAATACTTCTGTATTTGCCTTAGGATATTGATCAATGACGGTATCGCCATCACCTATTATAACAGTTTTATAGGAAAGACTCTCAAGTTTTTTACTTGCACTCACTACCGCTTCATTAACATATTGATCAAGTTCTTTTAATTTTGTTGCCTCAACAACTTTATCATCATATTTATCTCTTAATCCATAAGTAGAGACAACCTTTTTCACAAGTTCATTGATATGCTTAGCTGATTCATTAATATTATGACCATAATTTGCTTTATAGGCATAATAAACAATATATTCAGGATCATTATAAGGAAATGACAAGGCACTTGAGAAAATATATTGATTTGGTGAGTATGCACCATCAACAACCATCTGTGCAGTACCTGTTTTACCAATAACTTCAATTTCATCAATGTCAAAACGCATCGCTGAACCTGATTTAACAACAGATCTTAACATATCTCTTACTTGTAATGCTGTACTTTCTTTAAAAGGTTTACCAATTGTTTTGGTACTTCCTTCATAAAGGACTTCTTCACCATCAGCTGCAATAATTTCTTCAACGAAGTAAGGTTTCACCATTGTTCCATCTGTCACAACCGATGAATAGGCTTGTAATAGTTGCAGCATGGTTACTGTTGAACCTTGGCCAAAACCATTTGTAATTTTTTCTAATGGATAATTCCACAAATCAACTCCAGTATTTTCTGGAATATTATCAGTATCTACAGCTTTAAAAAATCCTAATTTATATAGATAATCATGGAAAATTTCTGGATCTAATTTTTTACTTAAGAGTTCCCCAATCATGACGTTTGAAGAAACATCAAATCCATAATCATAAGTAATATCTCCATAATTAATATTCATAGCATTAGTAATTGTTGCTGCACTATTTTGTGAGCTATTTAAACGAATCGGTTTACCATTCTCACTACCTACATAGAATGGACCTGAATAGAAAGATTCTTTACCATTATAAACACCTTCTTCAATTGCTGCAGCAACTGTAAATGTCTTCATTGTTGATCCTGGTTCATAAGTGAATTGTGAACCTTTATTCTCATAAGATTTAATATCTAAGATGTTTGGATCAAAGTTAGGATAATCAGACCAAGCTACAATGCGCCCAGTTTTAGCTTCCATAACTGCACCCCAAGCCTCTTTTGCTTTTACGTTTTCATTATCAGCTAAATTCTTTAAGGCAATTTCTAATGATTCTTGGATTGTACGATCAATGGTCAATTTAACGGTCGCACCATCACTGGATTTTTCTTCTATTACTTCAACTTGAGGAAGTATGTAACCATCTTTATCCTGCTGATATCGTCGGAAACCATTTTTCCCCTGTAAGTATTTTTCAAAAGTTAATTCAATCCCAAATCGACCTGTAAGATTATGTAGTTCTTCATCATATAATGAAATACCAATCAAACTTGAAGCAAAGTTTTTATTTGGATAATGGCGAGTAAGAATTGGTTTGAAACCTAAGCCTGGAAGATTATGCTTTTCAATTTCTTTGCGTTGTTCTAAACTTAATTTTTTACCTTTAATACCAAACTCTACTTGAGATAAGTTTTCTTGTTGCAATATTTTCAAGACCTTATCATAATCTTCTTTAATTACATCTGCAATGACTTTAGCAGTTTTTTCTTTGTCAGCAACATATGCAGGTTCATCTGAGCTGTTTAATCGATTTTCATCAATGATTGCATAAAGAGTGTAGGCATTTTTGTTGGTGGCAATCATACTGCCATTTATATCAACAATATTCCCGCGTTCTGCTACTACCTCTTCATTGACTACGTGAATTCCTTCAATCAAATCCTTGATATTAGTCTTTGAGTTTACATGATAACCTAAGACCGACACCACAAAAACATTGGCACCCACTACAATAAAGAGGAGTGCCATGACTAGACTTATTATTAATACTTTAAAGTTTGCACTTCTACGTTTCATCCTAATCACCTTGTTTAATTGTTACAGTATTGTTATTTGTTTCCAAGCCCGCTTCATGAGCAATCGAAACCACTCTACTATAATTTCTTAAATCTTGGATGTCTCCTAATAACACTTCGTTTTCTACTTTTAAAGCCGCTACTTCTTTTTCTAAATCCTGAATATTTTTAGTGATCTTAGTATTTTCAGTGCTAATGAAAACCTGTGTAAATAGGAAGAATATGAAACTAAATAACAATGCTGTGTAAATCTTACCATTTATGGATAATGTCTTTTTCTTTTTAACGATTCTCTTTGCCATTTACCTCACCCTTTCTAATACTCTGAGAATTGCACTATGTGAACGGTTATTCTCTTTTAGTTCTTCTTTACTTGCTTTCTTTCCCTTTACAATAATTTTATAATTTATTTCTTCTTCTATCGGTATCGGAATTCTTGGATTAACCTTAGCCGGTTTCCCAACTTCATTAAATGCATTTTTTACCAAACGATCTTCAAGTGAATGAAATGTCAATACGACTAACCTTCCCTGAGGTTTAATTCTTCGAATTGCTTGATCGATTGCATCCTCTACTTCACCAAGTTCGTTATTGACTTCAATTCGTATTGCTTGGAATGTCTGTTTTGCTGGATGACCTTTTTTTAATTCTTTGTATGGATAAGCTTTTTTAACAGCATCAACCAAATCAAAGGTAGTTTTCAAAGGTCTGGCATCACATATCTGTTTCGCAATTCCTTTTGCATATCTTTCTTCTCCGTAGTCCTTAAGAATTCTTGTTAGTTCTTCCAAAGAGTATTCATTGACTACTTCCAACGCTGATAAACTTTGTCTTTGATCCATCCTCATATCAAGAACTTCGTCAAATCGATAACTAAAGCCTCTTTCAGGATCATCAAATTGAGGAGAGGAAACACCTAAATCAAAAATGATTCCATCAACTTCTGATATACCTTGTTCATCTAAAACTTGTTCCAACATGGTATAACTTCCATGAATAGCAATAAACTTGTCCCCATATTTTTCTAATCGTTTATGGGTTCTTTCTAGCGCATCTGCATCTTTATCAAATCCAATAACTTTTCCACTACTTATTCTCTTCAAGATTTCCTCTGTATGACCACCCGCTCCAAGTGTTGCATCAATATAGATTCCATCTTCTTTTATATTTAAGCTCTTGATTGTTTCATCAAGCATCACTGAGTAATGTTTCATTCAAAAAACTCCGTTAGGGATTCTGCGATGTCTTCAAAGTTTTCACTTGCTAGAGCGTAATAGTTATCCCATCGTTCTTTATCCCATATTTCTACATGGTCGCTAACACCCACAACCACACAATCTTTTTTTAATTTGGCTTCTTCACTTAAATGGCTTGGTATTCTAATTCGTCCTTGAGCATCTAAGTCACACTCAGCTGCTTTGGACATTATCATGTGTGTATACATTCTTGCTTCCCTTTTGGTTGATGGTAATTTTTTTAGGTTTTCATATACCTGTTGCCATTGCTCTTCAGTATAAATTGCAAGACATCCATCTAACCATCGAGTGACAATCATTGTTTCGCCCAATTCTTCTCTAAATTTTGCTGGAACAATGATTCGACCTTTTGTGTCGATTTTATGATGATATTCACCCATGAACATTAGAATCACCCACTTTCTACCACTTAATCCCACTTCGTACCACTATTGTACCATATATTTAG
>CAZRNT010000042.1:0-2547 GCA_964601525.1 uncultured Erysipelothrix sp. | reverse complement strand
TATTTAGCACTTTTGTTGTTATACTATACAAATTTAGGCAAAAAAAAACTTGGTTTTCACCAAGCTTAAACAACTCTCCATTCAAGTTCTAAATCAACATCAAATTTTTCTTTAACTCTTCGCTTACACTCATTGATTACCGCATGCATATCACTTACTGATGCATTGCCTGTATTAACGATGAAACCAGGATGTTTCGTTGAAACTTTTGCATCACCAACTTGATATCCTCTAAGATCAACTTCATCAAACAACTTCCAAACATAAAGACTTTCACCATTTTTATCATGTGGTCTTTTAAAAACACTTCCCGCATTAGCAAAGTTTCTTGGTTGTTTAATATATCGTTCATGACGATAATAAAGCATTTTTTCAAGAGATTCGTTATAATCCCCTTCTAACATTTTTAAACCAGTTCTTAAAATGTATACTGGCAACTCTGTCAATTTTGAATAACGATAGGCAAAGAAACTTTCATCAGGTGTCAATATTTCAACTTTGTCTGTCTCATAGTTATAAACTTCAACCCAGTTCACATATTGACCAATTGTGTATTGCCATTGACCCGCATTCATAATCAACGCTCCACCAATCGTTCCAGGAATATCTTCACAGAATTCATAACCGCCCAAGGATTGTTCACAGGAAAACCAAGCAAGACGATTAAGTCTAGCACCAGCCTCTAAGACAATTTCATTATTTTCTGTTGTAATACTTGTTAGTAAAACATTTACTATAAACACTGTATTTTCATCATAGTATTCCTTGGAAAACAGCATATTTGAACCATTTCCAATCAATACTATTTCTTTATCTCTATAATCGCGTAAAGCTTCAACTAAACCATCCACTGAATGAGGGATAATAATTGTATGTGCTTTTACATCGAGCCTCAATGTATTATAACGTTTAAGTGATGCATCATGCATCGTAAAATAGTTAGCCATAATTACTCCTTTAGATTTTTATATCACTCTTAGATAATATACCTTGTTGTTTGTGTTTATTCAAGCATTTCTAAAATCTTAGGCAAGTCTGCTTGAGTTATCAATCCCAAGGGTTTTTCATTCATATAGCCATTCTCACTGATAATTACGGCCAAAAGTCCCTTACCTTTTTCATGGAGATCAAAATATCTTTGTACTAATTCTCTTAGACTTGTGTCATAAGGCAGAAAAAGTAGACGACTATTCTTATCTTCATATTTCAACAAATCAGATACTGTCTTTATTTCATCTTTTAAAGTAAACGCTTTTTGATAAAGTTTAGCATGAACTAAACCCATATAACGACCTTGTTCATAAACCGGAACAACTGAATAGTTATTCTTCTCTTGAATTTCTGCAAGCTTTTGAATATTCTCATGAGCTGTAGTAGTAAATACAGTCTGCAAGTTTAAATCAGATATCTTTTTGGGATTGTTCAAATCTTTAGCAATACTTTCTATCTTCTCCACAATTTCATCATGTGGTTCAGCAATTGCTTCCAAATTACTGCTTCGATTGTGAACTAAAGCATTTCTCAATTGGGCAAATTCTAATAAATCAATTAAATGATAATTAACCATTGGGTTTTTAGAAGATAAAATATGAAGCATTTGAGTAAATCCAAAAGGTGGATTGCTTAACTCTTTTTTGAAATACATCTCTATTTGTACAAAAGCATCTAAAAACCTTTTTGAGTTCATTCTATTTTCCGGCATCGTTCATCACCCTCTTTACTTCTTTAACAATATTCTTCTTACTGTTTTCAGCAGGCCAGTATACATAATATTTATACCTTTTATCTTGACTATAAGTATGTTGCATATCTCCATAGCCTTCAAGTCTCATCTCATTTACAGTCCACTTGTTTTTATTAGAGATTTGATTAGAAATCAATTTAGATAAGTCCTGATCACTTAAATTGGTATCTAGAACATTACGTAATAAAGGAAGATGTTGCGGTAGACTGTAGATGTTTTTCTCATTGAGCATTTTATTCATAATCGCTTCCAATAATTTTTGGTGATTTAAACCTCGATCAATATCACCATGTTCTAAATTATTTCTTTCACGTGCAAATTCCAATGCTTCTTGACCATTGACATGGTTCATCCCTTTAACAAACTCAGTTCCTTTATCGCTTGTGAAGGCGTAACTTGCTTCTACATCTACTCCTCCTAATGCATCAACAAGATTTAATAAACCAGTAAAATTAATACGAACATAATAATTAAAGTCAACGGAAAAATATTTTTCTAGAGTTTTCATCGAACAATCTACACCATATAAACCTGCATGGGTCAATTTGTCCATTTCATTTCCCTGACAACCTAAACGTAAATAGGTATCTCGTGGAATATTAATCGACAATATTTCATTAGAAACAGGATTAATAGCCATCATTAAATTCATGTCACTACGCGAACGGGTCACCACATCACCAAAAACATCAATTCCACTTAAGTAAACAAGAAATGGTTCCTCAAGTACATTCACTTCTTTTGCCTTAATACCTGAACCTACTTTTATGGAATAACGATTTAATTGCCTTAAAGATTTATCA
>CAZRNT010000041.1:0-8376 GCA_964601525.1 uncultured Erysipelothrix sp. | reverse complement strand
ATGATAAGGTTTTAAAAGAAGCTTTGGGGGTTGAAACTAAGATTGTTCAATTGCCCCATTACTCTCGTGCAAACTCTGTAAGTGATGAAACTTATGTCAAAAAAGTTCATGAGAAAATTCTGTAATAAAAAAGGTCTTTAAATAGACCTTTTTTATATATTTTCAACAATGAAATCTCTCATTATATAACGAACTTCTGAAGATACGAGATGAACACTACCATTTGTATTGACTATTTTGAAGTTTTTAACATAATCATTATCTTTAACGGCCATATAAAAATCATAGGAATGTTGATAAGGAACTATTTCATCCTCAAAGTCATTCCCCATTAATAAGGGTCTGCCATCAATTCGTTCTGGATTTAGACTTAAATCATAAGTCCTGTAGGTTTTTAAAATTAGTTCTAATATTTTATTCATAAAATCATTTTTAATTGTCTTGTTAGCTTCTGAACTTAAAAAATCACTGAGTTTTGGACTTACCATCAAAGGAACAGCCAAACTAATCCAATCATATTTACATAAAGCAATGTTTGTAATAATACCACCTAATGATTCACCAACAAGTCCGACTTTATTATCATAGATTAGATCTAAATTACTATAATGTGCATAAAATGTATTGAGATCTTTTAAACTCTGATCAAATATTTTGATCATTGTTTTAGCTTCATTTAATGTGTTATATTTGGAACTTGTATGACCATGTAAATAAATAATTAATGGCCGTTTTTTAAGTAAGAACTTATCTTCAACAAGTTCAAGAATTAGGATTTGCTTAATATTATGTTTTATTACGGAAATTTTCATAGTATTCCACCTTTATAATTATATCACTCTTTAATCTTAATGTACTGTATACTGTTGTAGAGGTGAAATATGTCAAATATTGAAAGAAACTCAATCAAAGTTGGTAGTAAAGTAAAATTTGTTTTAAAAAAAGATCAAAGAAGCAATAAGATTAGTGAAGGGATTGTGGCTAAAATCTTAACAAATAGCTCACATCATCCTCATGGGATTAAAATTATGACTGAAGATGGTCGAGTAGGTCGTGTAAAAGAAATTATGGAATAGTTTTAGTCATGTTCTTTTTTATTTTTATCTTCATATTATATAATGTAAAAAAGGAGATTATATTATGAATCAAAAAGAATTATTAGAATTATTAGAAGATAGGTTTAATGATAATATGCACCGTCATCCTAATTTAAACTGGGATGAGATCAAAGATAAAGTGGAAGCGAAGCTTGATATAATTTCAAAGATGGAATCAAGTTCAGGTGAAGTAGATATCTTTGAAATAGAAGGAAAAATATACGCAATCGATGCTTCCAAAGAAAGTCCTTTAGACCGTAGAAGTCTATGTTATGATCAAGCAGCGCTAGACCAAAGAAAACAAAATAAACCTAAGGGAAATGCACTAAGTGTAGCTAAAGAGATGGGGACAAGTTTACTAAGCGAGAACATGTACTATCAATTGCAAGAAATTGAAGATTTCGATTTAAAATCTTCTTCTTGGGTCTTAACAGATTCAGATTTTCGCTCTAAAGGTGGTGCCTTGTTTTGTGAGAAACGCTACGGAAGAATTTTTACTTATCATAATGGCGCATCATCATATTATTCAAGTCGTGGCTTTAGAACATATATTGAATTGTGAAAATCTACAGTATAGTAGATTTTTTTATTGAAAGCTTTACTTTAATTTGTGATAAATAGGTGATATGGATGTTATAATATGTAAAACAAGGAGAATGTTATGAATAAGTTAAAAAAAGTATTGTTTGTTTTAATTGCAGTTTTTATTATTGCGTCGTGTTCAAGTAAGGGTCCAGATAAAATTAGTGATGGTGGAATAGTGGTTAGTTCTGAAAAGAATCCGCTTGTGACTATTACTATGGAAAATGATTCAAAAATTGAGATTGAATTGTTTCCTGAAGCTGCACCAAATACGGTTAAAAACTTTATTTCTTTAGTTGAGAAAGGTTTTTATGATGGACTTAGTTTCCATAGAGTCATCCCTGACTTCATGATTCAAGGAGGGGATCCTATTGGCAACGGAACAGGTGGACCAGGTTATGCAATCGATGGAGAATTCGGATCAAATGGTTTTGATAATCCCTTGAAACATGAACGTGGTGTTATTTCTATGGCACGATCTAGGCATCCCAATTCTGCAGGATCTCAATTTTTCATTATGATATCTGATCATGATTCACTTGATGGGGAATATGCTGCATTTGGTAAAGTTAAAGATGGCATGGATGTAGTAGACCAAATAGTTTCAGTTGAACGTGATAAACAGGACAAACCATTAGAAGGACAAGAACAAATTATTAAATCGATTACTGTTGATTTAAAAGGAGAGCATTACGAAGAACCAAAAGTTAATAAAGGATAGGGGTTTGATTAAGTAATGAAGGTACTAACATTAGGATGGTTGTCAGTATTCATTTATATACTAGTCATGAACTTTTATATAGCTTACTCATATTGGCGAGTTCCTTTTACTCATGCACGGATTGCGAAATTGAGTGGATATATTTCTGTTCATCTTGTTTTGACAGTGTTAAGTCTAGTGTATTTCGTTTTCTTTTTTACTGCTAAAACAAAATCAAACTTGAGTAAAATTCTGTCCTATGTTGCGGCATTCTACATTGTGTTTATTCATTACTCAGTAATTCTACTTTTACTTCATGATGTTTTTGCTTTATCTTCGCGATTTATTAAATATCCAGAAAAATTACAATTATGGTCAAGTAAAGTCTTTTTTGGTGGATTTCTTCTATTCACAATTGCTGCAATAATCTCTATTTTCGGAATATTTAATAGCTTCCAATATAGAGTAAAAAACTATCATATTACGTTGGATAAAAAGCATTCTCAATTAGATTCTCTAAATATTGTTTACCTATCAGATATGCACTATGGTACCTCGATAAATCATGACAATATTGATGATATAATAAAGAAAAGTGAAAGCCTTAATCCTGATTTGCTGATATTAGGAGGAGATATTTTTGATGAAGGAACTCTTCCAGAAGATAAAGAAGACTTGGTAAACAAACTTTCTTCTATATCAACAAATAAAGGAATTGTTTACACTGAAGGCAATCATGAATATACAGCAATTAATGAAAATGTAGAACAAGAAGTTGCCTATTTCAATAATTCAGATATCATAGTTCTTAGAGATGAAGTGTATCAATTTGAAAATGAATTCAATTTAATAGCGAGAAAAGACCCTAAGATTGATCGACTTGAATTGAATGAATTAGTAAAAAACATTGATAATGATCTACCTACAATTCTAATTGATCATCGTCCTGGTTTTAAAGAATCAATCCTTGAAGATATTGATTTACAAATTTCCGGACATACCCATAGTGGTCAATTTTTTCCACTTCAAATTTTTAATTCTATAACAGCAAAGTTTTCTCAACAATATATCTATGGTCATCATAAAATAAATAATATGGAACATATTGTTGGTTCGGGAATAGGTAATTGGGGAATTCCTTCTCGAATAGGAAGTAAGCGAGAAATATTAAATATCCATATTGATTTCAAATAAGTCTTTTTAAGAGTGTATCGACTATACTATTTTATTTGTGATTCGTATGACAAAATCATCTTCACTTTGAACACTAATTTCATTAAGTAATAAATCTTCATAGAAGTAATCAGATAATTGTATCTGATTTTTTTTTGCGTAATTAATTATGTTTTCATATGCTTTGTTTAATGTATCAAAACTTCCATGATGAAAGTATGAAAGGTAATTTCCTTCTTCTTTAATATATATATCACTGTTTAAATAATTGCCTAGATCATGGATATAAAGATAAGAATGAACAGTGCTTTTCTTGGAATTAATGTTATCGATATGAATCATACTGCCAATATAATTAGCAAATTTGATTTGTTTTTCTTTTATAAAATTAACATAGTCATCTACTACATTATTTTCATCATCGATTAAAAACTCTTGGCTTCGAATGAGTCTTTGTTCTTTAAAGTAAACTATTTCTGAAGTATTGGCTTTGGAATTTTGAGCTATATCTAAATTATTAAGAGTGTGTTTTATAAAGTTTTTACTTCTTTTTAGTTCCTTGATTTTATCTTCTATCTCATCAAGTCTTTGGGCCATGACTATTCTTAATTCATCGGCACTGCGATTATCCAAATATTCCTTGATTTCCTTCAATGGCATACCCATATCTTTTAAAAATTTAATCACTATAAAAGCATAATATTGATGATAAGCATAATAGCGGTAGCCTTTATCATCAACATATTCAGGTTTAAATAGGTCGATTTCATCGTAATAAAATAGCACGTGTTTAGGAACATTTGCGAGTTTTGCGAATTGTCCTGTACTTAATTTTTCTAAATATTGTTCCATTTGTAGTTTCTCCCTTGACTATAAGGTTACCTTATAGTTTATTATAATCCAGTTGAGCTTAAGTGTCTAGGAGGTTAATTATGAAACTTATATTAAAATACTTAAAAAAATACAAATTTTTATTCCTATTAAATTTGATTGCTGTTATTACATTTGCAGTAACAGAATTGGGAATACCTACCATCATGGGGAATATGATTGATGAGGGTATAGCAATGGGAAATATGAATTACATTCAACGTCAAGGAAGACTTCTTTTATTGATAGCTGTTGTTGGTGGTTTAGGTCATTTGCTTTTGAATTATACTTCAACAAGAATAGCGACTTGGATGACTCGAGATATAAGAAATGATTTATTTGTTAAATCACAAGAACTATCACACTCTGAATATAATGAGTTTGGTGTTTCATCTTTGATTACTCGTGTTTCAGGAGATGTTTATCAATTACAATTATTTGTTCAAATGATTCTTAGAGTTGGTTTAAATAGTCCAATTATGATTGCGGCTTCGTCTTGGTTAATTTTCAAAACCAATCGTAATTTAGCAATGATTGTATTGGCTAGTATTCCTTTTGTACTTTTAGTTGTGCTTATTGTGGGATTAATTTCTTCGCCAATTAGTCGTAAACAACAACGTCTTATGGATAAATTGAATCGAATTACTCGGGAAAATATAACGGGTGTTCGTGTTATAAGAGCGTTTAGAAAAGATGATCAGGAGACAAAAAGATTTGAGGATGTAAATAAAGATTATGCCCAAACGTCAAAGAAATTATTTGTTCTTATGACTCGTGTTGAGCCAATATTCTTTACAATTTTAAATGTTACTGTATTAGTTATTATTTATATTGCTGCTCAGATGATAGATATGGGAAGTATGGAAGTTGGTAACTTAGTTGCTTTCCTTGAATATCAATTCCATGCTTTATTTTCTTTACTTATGTTTTCAATTGTCTTCGTAATGTATCCAAGAGCAGCGGTAAGTGCTCGTCGTATTGAAGAAGTATTAAGCAAAGAACCATTAATTAAAAATCCAATCAATGGATTGGAAGATGGAACTAAAGAAACTGAGATAGTTTTTGAAAATGTAGATTTTGCTTATCCAGATGGTGAAGCAAATGTATTGAGTGATATTTCTTTCAAAGCTAGCAAAGGTGAAACATTGGCTTTTATTGGTTCAACCGGAAGTGGTAAGTCAAGTTTAATTAATTTAATCGTTCGTTTTTATGATGTAAGTAAGGGACGTGTTTTAGTTAATGGTGTTGATGTTAGAGATTATGATCTTTATTCTCTAAGAAATAAAGTTGGTTTTATTCCACAAAAAGCTCAATTATTCAGTGGAAGTATTGCTGAAAATATTCGTTATGGTAAGCAATACGCCGATAATCTTGAGGTTGTTGAAAGTGCAGAATTAGCTGCAGCTCGTGACTTTATTGAAAAGAAACCTCATCAATATGATGAGTGGTTATCTGAGGGTGGCTCAAATGTTTCGGGTGGACAAAGACAAAGATTGAGTATTGCTCGTGCTTTAGTTAGAAAACCAGAGATTTATATCTTTGATGATAGCTTTTCAGCATTAGATTATAAAACAGATGCTACAATACGACAAAATTTAAAATCAGAAACAGAAGATGCAATTATGTTAGTTGTAGCTCAAAGAATTAGTTCGATTGTTGATGCTGATCAAATTATTGTATTAAATGAAGGACATATAGTTGGTAAAGGAACACATCTAGAATTAATGAAAGAATGTGAGATTTACCAAGAGATTGCGAAATCTCAAATGAGTGAAACGGAGATGGAAAAATATGAAAAGCTTGCGTAGAATGTCAAGATTCCTTAAACCTTATAAAAGTAAATTAATCATTGCGGTCTTGGCTATTTTTCTAGCTGCTGTATTAACAGCTGCGGCTCCATCAGTAGAAGGACTTGCAACAAGTCAACTTGCTAGTGATGTATTAGATATTCAAAAAGGTGTAACAGGTGCACATATTCAATTTGATATTATTTGGAAAATTATTATTGTTTTATTAGCAATGTATATATTAAATGCTATTTCAAGAATGACAATGCAGTATTTAATTTCTGATGCAATTCAGTCAGCAGTCTTTGATTTACGTATGAGTGTAAAAGAAAAAATGACTCAATTGCCTGTTCGTTATTTTGATGAACATTCTGCGGGTGACTTAATGAGTAGAATGACAACAGATATAGAAGTAATGTCTAATGCCCTCCAACAATCTTTTTCACAAGTTGTAATGTCGGTGTTGAGTTTAGTTTTTGCAGTCATCATGATGTTTGTTATTAATTGGCAAATGGCTTTAATAGTATCCACAATTATTCCAATGACTTATTTTGCTTCGAAGTATATTATTTCTAAATCACAAGAGATGTTTGAAATTCAACAAGCTTCTTTGGGTAATTTGAACTCTATTGTTCAAGAAAAATTTACAGGTTTTAATGAAATTAAACTCTATAATTATCAAGAGAATGCAATTGAAGAATTTAAAGAGGCAAATAGTAATCTAGCTGAGAATGGATTTAAGGCTAACTTTATATCAGGTCTAATGAGTATCTCAGTAACGATGTTAACCTACATTGTGATTGCTGTTGCTGTATTCATTGGTGCAATTAAGGTAAGTCAAGGTTTATTGCTTGTTGGCTCATTACAAGCCTTTGTACGTTATATATGGCAAGTCAATCAACCTTTGACTCAATTAACTCAATTAGCACCAACAATTCAATCTTCAATTGCCGCAATCGATCGAGTATTTGATTACTTAGATGAGGAAAATGATATTGAAGATGTTGATACACCAGTTAGACTTGAAGATTTCCAAGGTAGTGTAGAGTTTAAAAATATTAGCTTTGCCTATACCGATACTCCAATTATTAAGGATGTAAGTGTTGAAATAAATCCTGGTGAAATGGTAGCAATAGTAGGACCTACAGGTGCAGGTAAGACAACCATCATTAACTTGTTAATGCGATTTTATGATGTTGATGAAGGTGCTATCTTAGTTGATGGAATTGATATTCGAGATATGCGCCGTGATGACTTACGTTCATTATTTGGTATGGTGCTTGGTTATTTAGCGGTAAAATCAAAGATAATATTGCTTATGGTAAACCAAATGCAAGTGAACAAGATATCATTGAAGCTGCGAAAAGAGCCAATGTACATCATTTCATTACAACATTACCCAATGCATATGATATGGAACTCAATGAGGAATCCTCTAATATTTCTAATGGAGAAAAGCAATTAATCACAATTGCTAGAGCACTTCTAAGTGATCCGAAAATCTTAATTCTTGATGAAGCAACAAGTTCTGTTGATACTCGTCTTGATGCCATGATTCAAGAAGCTATGGCTGAATTGATGAAAGGTCGCACCAGTTTTGTTATTGCGCATAGACTTTCAACGATAAGAGACGCTGATAAGATCTTGGTAATGAAAGATGGTAATATTATTGAAATTGGAAATCATGATGAATTGATTGCCAAGAATGGTTTCTATGCTGATTTGTATAATAGTCAATTTGAAGATTAAGAAAAACGGTTATTGTCGATTTAGGACAGTAACCGTTTATTTTTTTAAATCATAAATATGTCTTCCATTATAATAATGGCTCTCTATAAATATTAGTGTAAATAACAAATTCAATATTCCTGAGAAGCCATTTGCAAAAACTAGTATAAGTGACATGAACAAATAGATATATAAAGCTGATTTCTTTTTGGCTAAAAGTGAAAGACTTAGTAGAAGATAGATTATAATAACAAATATGGACTCGTTGCGTCTAAACATTGATAAGGGTGTCCAAATCAGCAGCATAAAGAGAAAGAAATAAGCGATATATTGAGAGTATTTATAGATGTTGCTTTCTTCAAAGAAAGCTTGCTCTTGATTTTTTAGCTCTTTTTCTTCCTTTAGGATTGCTTGATGTTTATTATATTCTCTATTGAAA
>CAZRNT010000040.1:0-8705 GCA_964601525.1 uncultured Erysipelothrix sp. | reverse complement strand
AGGAAGTTGATTTAAGGTATCCAGCACAAAATTTGTATCCTGTGTATCGCCCAACGAAAAAGCAATAATTTCGCCATTATAAAGATCCATAATAGTTGATAAATATAATGTTTTTTCTCCCCATGGAAGATATGTAATATCCGTTGATAGCTTCTCTAATGGGCGATTTGCGGTAAAGTCACGATCAATTATATTACTGGCAACAATCGATTCTTTTCCTTTAACATGTTTAACTTTCTTAGGTTTAACCCTACATTGTAGATTGAATTTTTGCATAATTCTCTGAACAGTATTTTTATTTAAATGTTTTCCCTCGTCTTTGAGTATTCCTTTTATTGTACGATAACCGTATTCATAATTCGTTTCTTTGCATTTTGATATTACTATTCTCTCATCATAAGAAATTTCATTTACTTCTATTTTGTTTTTCCATCTGTAGTATGTTGATCGAGGAATATCAAATAACTCTAGAATTGACTTAATTGGCATTAAATCCTTGAATTCATTAACAATCTCAATCTTTATTTGATTCTCCAATATTTTGTTTTTAATTTCTAAACTTTCTTCTTTCGACCTGTCAGTTGGTCCATGACCATAACTATATTGTTGTCCAGGTGACTGTGACAATCTTTCGATTTCACCATCACGATACCAGTAATACCAAGTGTAGACTTGCGATTCACTTTTGAAATCTAACATTACTTGAATTTCCTTTACGCTGTATCCCGCTTCTTTGAGCTTGATAGCTTCTAGTTTAACTTCTAGAGGGTAATAATTGTTTTTCTTAGACATAATATAAAAGCACCTCCTATTGTACTTGTCATTGTCTAACAACGATTGTACGAATACAAGATGCTTCTTTTTTTTATTGTGTCCCACTAAACTAGGTCAGTGCCATCACTAACATCTTTTTTTTAGGAAAAGAGAAATATAAGATTTACTTATAATAGGTGATTTTGATGAAAGTAGTTGTTTTCTTATATGCGTCTTTATATTTTGTAATAACACTCATTTCTGGAATTTCTCAATATACAATTAATTTTAATACTCACAAAACTTTAGAACATGCTTATCATCGAGCATTACGTTCAAGTATTGAAGGAGATTTGCTTGCATCTGGTTTAATTGAAAATAGATTTAAGCAAGAGTTTAGAAAAATGAGTCCCAAAGATCTTGATTATAAGGTCACTGTAATGGGCTACAATCGAAGTCCTAAAGCTTTGCGAGTTGAGGTCTTGGCCAAAAGAAATGGTAAGGAATTTAGGTATGATGAGACAATGATAGAGGAGGTATATCTTGACTAAGAAAGTTAAATTGATTGCTTCATTAGTAATCTTTGTTTTAATTTTTGTTTTATCAATACAAATCTCGACAAGATATCGTTTGAAGTATGTAGAGGTTTATACTGTCAACAAAATTTTAAATTCAAGAGAGAAAATTGGAGAAAAAGACTTAATAAAACATAAATTACCTAAAGCTTTTGTAGATGATTCAACTGTTTTAAAAAAAGAAGAAGCATTGAATCATTATGTAAAATTAAATCACACTCTTTATCCTAATAGTGTACTAAATAAGAATAGTATTGAATCTTTGTCCATGTCTAAAGATCAAGCATTATTAGGCTTAAGGGAAAATGAAAAATTATTTTCGATGAAGGCTGGACCTTTAGAAAGTTTAGGAAACATGTTGCGCTCTGGTCATTATGTTGATGTTTATTTAAGATATTCTAAATCATATGATAAAAAAGAAAGTTATAAATTGGCTTCGTCGATTCGGGTTTTAGGTTTGAAGGATCGTAATGGAGAGGATGTTGAAGAAAGCAAGACTAATCCTCATACCATTCTTTTAGCCATTGATGAAAATGAGATTGATTATTTTATCCAAGCTCAAGCTGAGGGTGATTTAGTACTCACTGGTAGTAATTCAAAGGACAGAGAAAGTAAGTATTTTAGGCCAAAGGAAGATAATAAAGATGAACTTTGATTTCCGATCGCTATCTACTTTCATTGATGATCCTAAAGTCACAGATATAAACTTTAATGGGGAGGATTTATGGATAGATCATCTAGAACATGGTAGAAGTATTTATTCCGATTATCTAGATGCTCAAGAAATTGATTTGTTATGTGAACAATTAGCAAATGCGGTTAATCGTCCATTCAATGTGCAAGCGCCGGTTTTAGAGGCTGATTTAGATTGTTTGCGAATTAGTATTATTCATCCTTCAGTAAGTGGGAAATTAAGTTTATCAATTAGAAAAAGTCATCGTAAGCTACGCTTTACAGAAGAAGAGATCTTATTTGATCAATATATTAATAAATCGGCACTTAATTTTCTCAAGTACGCAATTGAAGCAAGGTCTAATATCATGATTTCCGGTTTACCAGGAGCAGGGAAAACAGAATTATTGAAATTTTTAACACAATATATTGGAGATAAGCAACGTGTGATAACTATAGAGGATAGCTATGAACTACACTATAAATCTCTTCATCCACAAAGAGATGTGGTGATGATGAAAACAAATCGATACTTAGACTACAGACAGGCAATTAAAGCAAGTTTAAGACAAAGGGTAGATTGGATTTTACTAAGTGAGGTTCGTGGGGATGAAGTTGTTGATTTGGTGAATTCAGTAAGTACGGGAACACACTTAATAAGTACGATTCATGCTCAATCAGCTCGTCAAATACCGGAGAGATTGTCTGCTTTATTGCCTAGTGAATATGAAGGTTTAAGAAATAATTTAAAAAATTTAATTGATGTTGGAATTCATATTGATGTTTTGGTTAGTGATGAAGGGATTGATCGAAGAATTAGAGAGATTGTTGTCTTTGATGATGGTGATATAGAATATGTTTATCATTATTCCGATAAAAAAGATGCACGAAAGATTCCGCGATTAATTAAAGAAAAAGCAGCTTTATATGGTGATGTTAAGTGATTGTTCTATTAATCTTTATAATCTATTTTTATCAGGATTTCAAATTACTTTTCACAAAAGAGTTTTGGAAAAATATAAAGAAGGCAATAAAACTTGATAATAGTTTGTTTTTCTTTGCTGCACTTGTTATTTTTTTCCTATATATCCTTGATAAATTTTCATTAAATATAAAATATCAAAGTGTCTTGTTGATATCCTTATTAATTTCTTCTCTATTGCTTTTACTTTGGAAATATCAGTTTGAGGAAAACTTTGCTTATAATTTTGCACTTGCTCAGTTTATGTTACATTTTAGTTCTTATTTTAAACAAGAAGAACGTATCTTACCAGCATTGAGGAAAAGTGAATCATACCTTGAACCATGTATTGAAAATAATGTATTGAAAATGATTGAAGAACTTGAATATACACAGAATAAAAAGGACTGTTTTAAATTAATCAGTGATCATTATTTATTGATGTCGATGGTTTCTTTGATGCTTAATCATGAGAATTTTGGTGATTCACATATAGTTGAGGCTTTAGATGCTTTAGAAGATGAAATAATGGCTTGGTCTTTTGACTTAAGGAAATTTAAAGGTGATGTAGAACTTTATATAAGACAAATAGTATTGGTTTGTGTTTTAAGTATGTTGGTGGCAATCATGAGTCAGAATATGCTGGCACAAACAGTGAATATTCAATCTTCTTTAAAATATCAAAAATCAATTTTTATTTTTATGCAAGTTATTTTGGCTATCATTTTAAGGGCTTATAAAATAATGAAGGTTAATCCAATATTCAAGGAGGAAAGACTGTGATTTTGGGAGCTTATATATTTCTTCTTTTAGTTTTACTGTGGAAACGATATCAAGTAATTGATTATTTTGAAGAGGTCAATTGTCAGAGATATTTAGAGATATTAAATAAAGATTATGCTTCATTTAAAAAATCTCGCTTTGTTTTCACCTTGATTTCGCTTGCGATATGTTTCTTGATAAGTTTTAAATTTTCCTATTTGTCTTTATTGTTATTGATGTTTCTTTTTAAATTTCCATATTTAAAAATTAAAAAAGAAGTGAAGAATTTATCACAGCAAATTTCATATGAATTTCCAATATGGTTAAGACAAATTCAATGTTTAATCCAAAGCAATACTGTTTTGAATTCTTTGGCTATGACGGTGGATGAATCTCCTGATTTAATGAAACCTTATCTTAAAGATTTGATTGAGTCTTTACGGCATAATCCATCTGATTTGAAGACTTATCAAAACTTTATGGCTTTATATGATAATTGGGAAATTCAAAATGCGATGCAACATTTATATAGATATAACTATTTAAGTAATGAAAGTAGTTATGATCAGTTGTCTATGTTTAATGAATCGACTTCTTCTTGGTTGCGTAAAAGTAGAAATGAACGATATGAATCATTTATTAAGTCTCATACGTTTTTAGCTTTTTTACCAATGCTTGCTGTTACTTTTTTGTTTATTGTTTTGATGTCTCTTCTTATGAAGGGAATGCTTGAAGGGGGGTGGGTAAATTGAAGGCGTTTTTTGAAGAGTATGGTTTGGTCTTGGTTGTTACAGTGATTGCTACAGGAATGATTATTTTTTCAAATGAGTTCAAGGATATCTTGCGTGTTACCTTAGTTAACCAATGGGAGGAGATGACTAATATTGAATGAAATCGGCTATTGAGTTTTATCTCTTAATGCTTGTATTTATGGTCTTGTGTATATTTGGCATTGAATCTGCTGCTTTTATTTCTCAAATAAATCGTGTCCATTTATTTAGGGATTATGTTGTTAATACGATTGATAATAATCATACTTATGATGATGAGGTGCACAAGAGTCTTATGAATACAAATATTTGTCCTTCATGTTCTTACAAGGTTAAAAAGCATGGAAATCGATATGAAATTGAGGTTTATAGTCATTTGTATCTTGATCTTCTGGATGTGAGAGTTCCTCTTCGTTTAAAAACTTATTCAAATATGATATTCTAGTGCAAGGAAGGCCTTGCACTTTTTTAGCTTGGTTTTGAGGTGAGGATATGATTTTAACAATAGATGTAGGGAACTCAAATACAGTTTTAATTGCTTATGAAAATGATGAAAGAGTTTATAATAAAAGGATTATTACAGAGAAGACTAATGTTGCTGATTATTATGGTGCTTTGTTTTCTTCTTTATATATAAAGGTGGATGCTATTATCTTGTCTTGTGTTGTTCCAGCGATTACAGATGAGTTAAAAGATATCATAGAGAGTATCTTTGATTTGGAAGTTTTTGTTGTGAATGCAAAGTCGGTGAAGTCTTTAAATATTTTATTGGAAAATCCATTAGATATTGGTGCTGATTTTATTGCGACAAGTATTGGTGCGATGGAAAAATATGATTTGCCTATTATCGTTGCGGATGTAGGAAGTGCTACGAAGTTAACTTATACTGATGAGAATTCTTCTTTTTGTGGAGGGGCAATTTTACCGGGATTAGGAACTTCGGTTAAGGCTTTGCATGATTTTATACCACATTTACCAATTACTGAGATTAAGATGCCGGATAAAGCTATTGGTAATAGTACAACTTCAGCGATTCAGTCGGGAATTATGTACGGTTTAATTGGCCAGATTGAAGGGATTGCTAAGCATATGGAAAAGGAACGTAATCAGAAATGTGTTAAAATAATTACAGGAGGATATGCTCTTTTAATTAAAGATTACCTGCATGATTTTGTGTATGATCCTTATTTACTGAATGATGGCTTATATGCCATTTATAAAAGGGAGTGTTTAGATGAATAGTAAAACAAAAGAATTAACCCTAAATGCTTTGTTTATTGCAATTACTGTTGTAATGGCTGTTATTCCTAATTTGGGAATGATTCATCTTGGGGCTGTATCAATTACAATTATGCATATTCCTGTAATCATTGCGGGAATAATTTTGGGTATGCGTTCTGCGGTGATTAATTCATTAGCTTTTGGTTTATCGTCGATGTTTATTTCCGCAACACGTCCTACTATGCCTTTGGATGTATTTTTTGTTAATCCTTTGGTATCGGTTATACCACGTTTGCTTTTTGGAATATCCGTGGCTTTGATTTATAAACTCTTGCTTAAGACTAAATTATCTTTTGCATTAAGAACGGCCATTACGGCAGCATTATCGACATTATTACATACGATATTTGTTTTGACACCATTATATTTTTTAATTGTTCGGTCAAATGATATTCAGTTAATCAATTCTTTACCAGGTTCAATTTTCACTTTTCTATGGATTACCTTGGTGTCCAATGGAGTGTTGGAAATAATTGCTAGCATATTAATTTCAATGCCGATTACAAGTGCATTGAAAAAAGTACAGGTTGAGGCTTAATGAAAGTATTTTATATAGTTTTTGCTTTATTTATCTTTTACTCTTTATTTGAGTATTATAATTTAAAGGTAAAGCATCTAAGTTTGCGAGAATTTGAAAAGTTTCATGAAGTTCCTGATGAATTTAAGGGTAAAAGGATTGTCTTTATTTCAGATTTACAATTTGATCATCATTTAACCTGTTTTGATCATCTTGCAGCAAAAAAGTTAATTGCTTTGATTGAGAAACAAAAGGCTGATCTGTTGATAATTGGTGGAGACATTATCCATAATCATTCTGATTGTAATCATCTCATTTTCAATTATTTAAAAGATTTAAAGATGGATAAAATTGCGGTTTTAGGTAATCATGATTATCGCGACTTGGAAACTGTTTTAAAGGGTTTAGATGAGTCTAATATTACTTTATTGAAGAATGAGTCTTATATGTATCATGGGATTAATATTTATGGTTGTGATGATTTTAGAGCAGGTTCGCCAAAAGAACCAAGTGTTCAAGAAGATTATTCAATTGTCTTGTCCCATAATCCGGATTATTCGATGCAATTAAAAAATTTAAATATTGATTTAATTTTATCGGGTCATTTTCATGCAGGTCAGATTACGCTTTTTGGACGTTATGCACCAGCAATTACAAGTTTATATGGACAGTTGTTTCGTTATGGGGTAGTTAAACTAGACCATACGAATGTTTATGTGAGTTCTGGAGTTGGTGGCAAAGTTTTGATTTTTCCTTTGAGATTTTTTGCTCGACCTGAAATAGTTCTAATTGAATATTAAAAAGGAAGCAGGTATTTACTTGCTTCCTTTTGTTATATAGTCTTTCCAAGCTAGACAAGCTTCGCTTATAAGTTTGTCAGTGGTATCGAAATCATCTGTGTACCATGGATCAGGTACATCTTGTCCTTTGTATTTCTCGCTAATGTCTAAAAAGAGTTTAATTTTATCTTGATGTTTGGGAGGGCATATTTTTTTTAAGTCCTTAACGTTATTTTTATCCATTGCAATGATCAAGTCAAAGGTTTCAAAATCATTTTGTGTTATTTGTCTTGCGTACATATTTTCATATGAAATATTATGTTTCTTTAGAACTTCTTGTGTTCCAATGTGAGGAGCTTGTCCTGTATTCCATGCGCTTGTTCCGGCAGAGTCGATGATAAAGGATTCATCTGTTATGTTTCTAAACATCGCTTCTGCCATAGGGGAACGACAAATATTACCTAAACACACAAATAGTACTTTCATTTTTACGCTCCTATCCTATAATTTTAATCATGATATTATAGACAGTTGGTGAAATAATAACTGTGAAGATTCCTGTTAATATCAAGGCTAAAGTGGCCATTGTTTCTTGTTTTTCACCAAGCTCAATTGCTTTAGCTGTTCCAACGGCATGGGCACTTGAACCAAGGGCTAAGCCTTGAGCAATTTCTGATTTAATCTTGAATATTTTATTAAGACTTGGTGCTAAACTTGCTCCAATGATTCCTGTAATGATTACGACCGCAACTGTTATATTTGTATAAGCATTTAAAGAGCTACTGATATCACTTGCTATAGCTGTAGTTACTGACTTAGGAATCAAGCTAGCGCCTATTTTAAGCTCTAAATTGAGGGCGTAGACCATGATTAGAATGGATATGGCGTGAATGATGCTTGAACCAACTACACTGATAAGAATCACTTTAACATTTTCTTTTAAAAGCTTTTGATGCTTATATAAAGGGATTGCAAGAGCAACGGTTGCTGGACCAATTAATGATGTAAATATTTTTGCTCCTGAATTATAAATTTCATAATCAATACTAAATGTTTTTAAGATTATAATAATGATAATTGAAGATATTAATAAAGGGTTTAAGATACTTATTTTACTTTTTATTTTTAATTTTCTAATTAAGCTATAAACAAATATTGTAAGACTTATTCCAAATAGAGGATGATTAATCATGATGTGCCTCCTTTTTAATAATTTGTTCACTGATCTTTGCACTACTAATATAAGTTAAGATTGTGGAAATGATAATAATTAGAACAAGTGCTAGGGCGTTATCAATGAGAATATCGAAATAATTCATAATTCCTACAGATAATGGAACAAATAAAATTGCCATATTGTTTTTAAGCCATTGTGCGCTGTCGTCAATCTGTCTTGTTTCGATTAACTTTGTTTTTAAAGCTACGTATAACAGGACAAGTCCAATAATGCTTCCAGGTAAGGGAAAGGGTAGTATTGAGCTTATGAGATCTCCAACGATAGAGAAAAGAAAGATAATAAGTAATTGTTCTAGTGTTTTCATGCTGTCTCCTCTTATTACTATTATAATAAAAAAACAACCTTGATGGTTGCCTGCTTTTAAAATTGGAGCGGGTGAGGAGAATCGAACTCCCGTA
>CAZRNT010000039.1:0-8885 GCA_964601525.1 uncultured Erysipelothrix sp. | reverse complement strand
CATTCAAATGATTACGGAAGTGAACACCTTCCTCCTCAATTGTTCTAATTTTCCCCAAGGAAAAAACTTGAAAACCACCACTATCAGTTAAAATCGGACCATCATAGTTCATAAAACCATGGAGACCACCAGCATTTTTTACCACTGATTCACCTGGTCTTAACCATAAATGATAAGTATTACTCAAGATGACTTGTGAGCCAATCTTCTTTAAGTCCTCAGGAGATAGAAATTTAACACTTGCTAATGTACCCACAGGCATAAACATCGGAGTTTGAACTGTACCATGAGGTGTTTCAATTTCACTACGACGTGCATTACATTGTGTTGATTTCTTAATAATAGTCTGTTTTAAAGCATGTGACATATTAATTTCCTTTCCGTCCAGCTTTTTTTCTTTCATTACTCTTTAAGAAACGTTTTCTCAAGCGAATATGGTTCGGTGTTACTTCAACCAATTCATCGTTTCTAATAAACTCTAATGCATATTCCAAGGTCAAAGGAATTGGAGGAGTTAACTTCATAGCCTCATCTCTTCCTGAACTTCGAACTGCAGTTGCTTTCTTATTTTTCGTTGGATTTACTTCCATATCAATATCTCGAGCTGACATACCAACGATCATACCTTCATAAACCTCAGTTTGCGCACCAATAAAGAATTCACCACGCTCTTGTAAGTTAAAAATGGAGTAAGTCATCGATACACCTGTTTCTGTTGAAACCATCGATCCTTGTTTTCTTTGAGGAACCTGACCACGCATTGGTTCATAGTCATGGAACTGACGAATCAATGTTCCTTCACCATGAGTCATGTTAATGAATTTACTTCTAAAGCCAATAAGACCTCGTGTTGGAGCTGACCAAGTTTGATGTGTCATTCCTTGATCATCAACCATATCAATCATTTCTGCTTGACGTAGCATCAATTCTGAAACAATCGTTCCACTATATTGAGTTGGTACTTCAATGCGTACTTCCTCAATCGGTTCATATTTTCTACCATCAATTTCCTTTAAAATAACTTGTGGATTACTAATTGCTAATTCATAACCTTCACGTCTCATATTTTCGATAAGGATTGTTAAATGAAGTTCACCACGACCAGATACTTTAAACTGATCGGCTGAATCTGTTGCTTCTACTTTTAATCCTACGTTAACTTCAAGTTCACGTTCTAATCTTTCTTTAATATTACGTGAGGTAACATATTTACCATCAAGGCCTGCAAATGGTGATGTATTAACACCAAAGTTCATCGACATAGTTGGTTCTTCGATAATAATTGGATCTAGTGGCGATATTTTATCTGTTTCACATAAAGTATCTCCAATAGATACATCATCCAGACCTGATACCATAACGATATCTCCGGAGTAAGCAGTATCTGTTTCAACTCTCTTTAATCCTTCATATGTATAAAGTTTAGAAATTCGTTTATTACTTACATTTCCTTCGCCATCAACAATCGCAATTTGTTGACCTTTACTTACTTTACCTTTGTAAATACGGCCAATACCTAAACGACCAATATATTCGTCATATGCTAAAGAAGAGATTTGTAATTGTAAAGCTTCTTCAGAATAATCTGGATAAGGATTTGTATGTTCAATAATTGTTTCTAATAAAGGAATTAAATTTTCTCCTTCATCATCCATATTTTTCTTGACCATACGCTCTTTCGCAATTCCATAAAGAATTGGGAATTCCAATTGTTCATCACTTGCATTAAGTTCCATGAACAGCTCATAAACAAGTTCAATAACTTCTTCAACTCGACGGTCAGGCTTATCAATTTTATTAATTAATAAAATTGGTTTTAAACCTTCTTCCAATGATTTTCTCAAAACAAAACGAGTTTGAGGCATTGGACCCTCTGCACTGTCCACAAGCAAAATAACTGTATCAACAGTTTTAATAATTCTTTCAACTTCAGATGAAAAGTCAGCATGTCCTGGCGTATCTACAATATTAATTTTATAATCATTGTATTCAATACTACAGTTTTTAGAATAAATCGTGATTCCACGTTCTTTCTCTAAATCATCACTATCAATCGCTTGACTAACGTTTACTGCATTTCCATTTATTATTTCCTGTGAAGCAAGTAAAGCATCAACTAATGTACTTTTCCCTGCATCAACGTGTGCAATTACTGCAATATTTATTATTTTCTTCATAATTTATCGACTCTTTTCCTATAACCTAGTCATTATACACGAATTTTCAAGGAAGTGAGTATTTTTTACTCTAGAGCCGAACTATTAATCACATCTTTCAACATTTGTGCCGACTCTTGAAGTGCTTCTATTTCATTAGAACTGTAAGGAACCTCCACAACATGTTTAATTCCTTGACGCCCAACAACAGTTGGCACCGAGATGTAGACATCATCAATTCCGTAATCACCCTTCAATAAACTTGAAACGGTTAAAATAGAATTTTCATCACGTAAAATTGCTTGAACAATACGAGTAATAGCTAAAGCAACCGCATAGTTTGTATAACCTTTACGATTAATAATTTCATAAGCTGCATGCTTTACATCATGGGTAATCTTATCAGCCATTTTATCATCAAAGTCAATACCCATATTACGGCAATATTGATCAATAGTTAAACCAGCAATAGTTGTCAGTGACCAAGTAGCAATCTCGCTATCACCATGTTCACCAATAATGTTCGCATGAATATTACGAGCATCAACATCAAATTTATTAGCTAAAATAGATTGAAATCTTGCTGTATCTAAAACAGTTCCTGATCCAATTACACGATTTGCTGGGAATCCAGATAATTTATAAGTTACATGCGTTAAAATATCAACTGGATTTGAAACAACCAAAAGAATAGCATCTGGATTATACTTTACAATATTAGGAACTAAATCTTTATAAATCTCAATATTTCTGTTTACTAAGTCAATTCGAGTTTCTCCTGGCTTTTGAGCAAGACCTGCTGTAATAATTACAATATCCGAATCTTGAGTATCAGGATAATCCCCCGCCTTAATATTTACGGGTGAAACAAATACTTGCCCTTGGTCCAAGTCCATCGCTTCCCCCACCGCTTTATCATGATTAATATCAACAATCACGATTTCTGATGCGACATTATGATTCATCAAAGCAAAAGCTGTAGTTGAACCAACAAAACCTGCACCAATAATAGAAATTTTATTTGTTTTCATCTCAATCGCCTCCACTTACATCATAACAAATAATAAGGAAATAGACCAAGCTTTCACTTGCTTTTATTCACTTTTTCTATATGCTTTAAGTAGGTGATAAGATGGAAAATTTCAATAAATTCTATAAACGAAAGCTTCATGAACGACAAAGTATTATTCACAAGAAATTTAACACAAGAGATTGTCATACTTATCTTGAAGAAGATGTCTATGACAATATGATTGAAAATGCAATCACAACCTTTGAAATACCTATGGGAATTGCACCCGGACTCATAATCAATAAAGAAGAATATATAATCCCAATGGCTACAGAGGAGCCTTCCGTTATTGCTGCACAATCAAATGCGGCAAAAATTATAAAAATTAACGGTGGTATAAATGCAGAAATCATTTCCAATACGATGATTGGACAAGTTGCATTTCAAAACCCTAAAGAATCATTTATCGATTATTTGGAAGCCAATAAAAAACACCTTTTCAAAATTGCGAATAAAGCCAAACCTTCAATTGTAGCAAGAGGTGGTGGCATAAAGGATATTACCTGGGAAATAAAAACAAGAGATAATATCAATCCTTTTCTAATTATTTATGCAGAAATAGACACCCAGGAAGCAATGGGAGCAAATATCGTCAATACAATTATGGAAGCCATTAAAAAAGAATTAGAAAAAGAATTTCAGACCCATGCCGTTATGGCCATCCTCTCTAATAATGCTCAAAAATCCCTAGTGAAAGCTTCTTGCGTAATCGATCCTAAAACATTGAAAAACAGTGATACGATTGCAGATAGAATACAGGAAGCGAGTGAATTAGCTTGGGTTGATCCGTATAGGGCGGCCACTCATAATAAAGGAATCATGAATGGCATTTCCGCACTAGCACTTGCTAGCGGCAACGATACTCGTGCTATCGAAGCAGCAGCTCATTCCTATGCTAGTATTTCAGGTCAGTATTCTCCTTTAGCAATTTGGACCACACAGAACGATAAAATATATGGCGAAATTACAATTCCAATCACCATTGGTACCGTGGGAGGGACCATAAATTTAAATCCCAAAGCTAAACTAGCACGAACAATTCTAAATAATCCCAATAAAGAAGAGATGATGATGATCTCTGCTTCGGTTGGACTAGCACAAAACTTTGCAGCACTATACGCTTTATGTACTGACGGAATTCAAAAAGGACATATGAGTCTTCAAGCTAAATCGCTAATCTTAAATTGTGGTGCGAGTTTAGAAGAATTAGATACGATCCTCGAGGAGACAGAAGATTTAGAGTCTCTTGATCAAAAAACAGTAGAACAATTACTTATAAACATACGTAAAACTTAAGGAGAAAGCTATGAAGTTTAAATTCGAACAAAAATATATTAACTTATCAATCTATGTATTCCTTATATTTGCTGCATCATTGCTATTTTATCTTGGTATCGTCCAATTTCCAGCAATTGCACAATTCTTCAAAAATCTTTCTAGAATTTTCTTACCGATTACTATTGGATTAGTAATGGCTTATCTTTTCAATTTTTTCTTAGTCATATACGAGGAAAAACTACTGAAAAAGTATAACGATAAACCCAAAACAAAAAGAGTCTTGGGTCTAATATTAACTTACATTACAGTCTTTATTATCTTGGCATCATTTTTAAAATTTATCTTACCTCAATTAATGGAATCATTATCAGGCATTATAAATGAGATACCTAATTATATTAGAGATGTAAGTATCTTTATAAACAATCTAGCAGAAAAATTAGACTTCGATCATCAATTTAATGCCATGTTATTGGAAAAAGTTAATGAAGTTATTAATTACTTTATGAATCTGTCCTCAAACCTTATCCCGATGATCGCAAATATAGGAATCAGCATTATATCAAGTATTTGGAACATCGTAATAGGGCTAATTATATCTATATACATCCTGTCTGATAAAGAGAAGTTTTCGGCTTTAGCCAAAAAAGTAAATTATGCAATATTACCTAAAAACGGCGCAGATAAAGCATTAGAACTAACAAGACTAGCCGATCGAATTTTCGGAAGTTTTATTGGGGGAAAGATATTAGATTCAGCTATTATTGGTGTCCTCACATTTATTGTATTACTCTTCTTCCAAATCCCTTATGCACTCTTGGTCGCTTTCATCATTGGTATAACAAATATTATTCCTTTCTTTGGACCATTCATAGGAGCCGTTCCTGCATTCTTCATTATCTTCTTTATTTCAAGTCAAAAAGCATTTCTTTTCTTATTCTTGATATTTGTCATCCAACAAATTGATGGAAATATTATCGGACCTAAGATACTAGGTGGTTCTTTAGGGATATCTTCCTTTTGGATTCTATTTTCACTTCTCATTGGTGGGAAATTATTTGGAATCTTAGGCATGATCATCGGTGTACCTGCCTTTGTCTTTATTTATGAAATCACAAAAGAAATACTTGAAGCACGATTGAGAAAAAAAGAGCTTCCAACAAATATAGAAGACTACTTATAACAAAAGAAAGTGAGCTTATCCATTATGATAAACTCACTTTTAATTTACAAAAAACTTATCGTGTGACCGTCTGGATCTTGAACCATGGCATAATACTGATTCCATGGAGCATAAAATGGTTCTTGTAATATTTCAACTCTATGATTGCGCATGTTTTCGATATGTTCATTTACTTCCTTTTCATCTTCACATAAAAATGCCAGTTCACATTTGATGTCTGTATTTGAAATACTTCTTTGACTTAAGTCTTGAATCATTTCTGTGTTATTTAATGATATTCTGATACGTTCATTTCCGATTTCTACATATTGATCATTATCAGTACCATAAGTTATATCTAATCCGATTATTTTATAAAACTCTACAGATTTTTTCATATCCTTTACATTTAATCCAATCATATCTAGCTTCATACTAATCCTTCTTTCATTTTTTGAAGTATATGTCTTTTTTAACTACAATCGATCCTGGTTTGTTTAAAAGATTATTTAAGTAATTATAATAGGCTCCAGGGGTAATTACTCCACTCATTTGAAATAGCTTCATTCCTGTACTTTGAACTACTTCTTCAACTAGAAGTACACAGTTTGTTGTAAAGACATTGTATGTTTTAAATGGTTCTTCTTTGAATTTTCTAAATTCTACATCTTGGCTATAGTCCAGTAAATGAGTTAAATGAAATTCTTTATCGACATCTTTTTCAACCGGATAATCAAATACATATGACCTATCCATCATCTCTTTAATACTCTTCTTTAATAATTCATCTTGGTTTTTATCTAACTTACACAAGAAGCGAATTACCGTACCATCATGATCCACTGAAAACTGTGCATAATCTTCTTCTTTTATAACAATTAGAACACCATCTCCATAAGCCATTGTTTTCGCCCTATTATATTGGTCATGAGCACCATAGGAGTAAATTTTACCCTCATAAGCAAAATCAAGGTGTCCCATGCGATTATATCCATGGTCTTTAGCATAAACATAGATTGAAACATATGAGCCGTGTGTCGGCTCTATTTTGTCTTTAAAGTTCTCAGGATGCTCCTTAACTTCTTTTCTTGCTCTCCTTACTAAAAAATTAGGTATTAATGCTGCTAAGAACACAGGTGCAGATAATCTCACACTTGATTCATGAAGAAAAGCAACTCTAATCACTGAAATAATTTGCACAATCCCAAAGTACATCGTATAGATGGCAATTTGAATATTAACAAGTAGAAACCTTTCAGTTCCTTTACTTAGTAATATGATTGCTAGTAGGATATTAAATAGCATTTTCATACTATGAATAAATATTTGTTTTTGCTTTGTATTATATCTAATATAGATTTCTAATGCATGAACTGCAGCATTAAATATTGCCCAGATTCCAAAGAATCTCGCAATAAAACGCATAAGAAATTGATCATCACTTATAGCGACAAGAAAGAAAATTAATGAACCAATCCCAATCAGTAAATCACTTCTCTGCCGCTTTTTCCAATAACGAAATCCCAAAATAATAAACGTTAGAAAAAAAGTTACTTTGATAAAGTTAGTTAAAACCCTAGGGAGCAGCATGTTTTCATATATAAATAAAAAACCAAGCACAATATATATTATGCCCAGCAAAAACTGTCCCAACAAAAATAACTTATCACTTTTCATTACATTATTTTCCATCACTATTACCTCTAATTACAATTATACATTAATCTTGCATTTTAAAACATAAAAGGCTATTATATAAGTAACAACTTGGTAAATTAAGTAGGTTGTTACTGCAAATCATTATAATCCTTGTGTTTTATGATTTCCTTCTTAACCACAGATTAAAACACACATAATGAAATGCACTATCTCTCGAAAAGGAAAGCTAAGCTTTCCTTTTTTTTATGCAATAACATAGAAATTTATTAATATTTTGTTATAGTATGCATATGGAATTTACAAAAAGACTACTTACATGGTATCACGAAAACAAACGTGACTTACCTTTTAGAGAAAACCAAGATCCCTACAGTATTTGGGTAAGTGAAGTTATGGCACAACAAACCCAAATTGCTACAATGACACCTTACTTTAACCGATGGATGGAAATGTATCCTACAGTAGAATCATTAGCAAACGCTGATATCGAAGACGTTTTAAAGTTATGGGAAGGTCTAGGTTATTATAGAAGAGCTCGCAATCTACATAAGGGAGCTATTTATGTAATGGAAAATTTCAATGGAGAACTGCCAAGAGACAAAAAGAAATTAATGGAAATTCCCGGTATTGGTGATTATACATCAAGCGCAATTGCAGCGATAGCCTTTGAATTACCTGAGGTCCCAATTGACGGTAACGTTAAAAGAGTTATGGCACGATACATGAATTATACGGAAAACGTTAATGCAAGAAAAGCTCATAAAGTTTTTGAAGAATTCCTCAAAAACGAACTAATCAAATCTAATGCTAATCCCAATGAATTTTCCCAAGCACTTATGGAACTTGGAGCACTCGTATGTACACCTAGCAACACAAACTGTGAAGGATGTCCTTTTAAAGAAATGTGCGCTTGTTATAGGGGCGAAGTCACAGGACAAGTACCCTATGTACCCAAAAAGAAAGCTGTTCCCTCTTACAAAAAATCTGTTATCTTATTGATTAAAGAAGATAATATACTAATGTCCAAAGATGATTCAGATGGACTCATGCAAGGTCTTTTCCGTCTTCCACAAATTGATGATCACCTAAGTCAAGAAGTCATTATGAACATAAAGCATAAGTTCTCTCATTTAGAATGGGATATTAATGTCTATCAATTTCAAGATCCTATATCCTTTGATTTTGATGTTTATTGGACCCCTATCAAAGATCTTAAAGATATAACAATTGTAACTGCACATAAAAAAATACTAAAAAAATTGAATATAATATAAAACTTTAGTTTTATATTTAAATCCTTACATTCGAAGCAGTTAAATACCAATGATTTCCTCTAATAAAAAAGTAAGAACAGTGTTTACAAATCAACACCATTCTTACTTTTTTTATTCAACTTTTTATGATTCAAAAGCTCAATGACAAACCATATAATCAATATCAATCAAAATAATTAAATTATCCATGTTTTATAATCATAAAGATAATCATTCCAGAAATAAACTTAGATAAAGTCCATATAATTGTGTAAAAGTAAAAAAGTCATAAGACTACCGATTTG
>CAZRNT010000038.1:0-8912 GCA_964601525.1 uncultured Erysipelothrix sp. | reverse complement strand
CTAGAAGTGCTCGTCCTCTTATATTTTATCATAGATTATTCGATAAAACTATATCGTATCCTTATAAGACTTTGTCAACAGTCTGAGAAGCATTCATTGAATGCTTCTCATGATGATTTTTTCACTTAGTAAATATCAATCTCACCTTATTAGTATAACAAAGCTAGAGTTTATTGCAAAAAACATGCCTACAGAAGAAATGATATATTCGTAATCACAAGCTTTTTTTGGTATAATTATATTAAGAAATACAAAAAGAAAGGAATTGCAAAAACACATTTGCAAACGATAAAAATGAAAAAAATCGCAATTGTTTGTGACTCATCTGTTTCATTTACAAAAGATGAAGTTGCTAAGTATGATGTCTACATCGCACCCTTAACGATCACTCATAATAATCAAAGTTATATTGATCAAGAAACAATTACTAAAGAAGAAGTTAATGATCTTTTACGTCAAAAGCAAATTATCACCACATCTCAACCAAATATTGGTAGAATGATGGATATATTTGAAGAGATAAAATCAAAAGATTATGACTATACAATTGTCCTAAGTATTGGTACCGCGCTTTCTGGTTCTTATGGAGCCTTTAATCATGCAGCACAGGAAGTTGAATTAGAAAATTATACAGTCATTAATACTTATTCTATTACTGGACCTGTTCAACAAGGTGTAAGAGCTATAAGAAAAATGAATGAAGATGGAGCAAGCATCGAAGAAATTCTTGATTATTTATATTATATCTATGATAACCAAGTCTCATATGTTTATCCACATACACTAGATCAAGTAGTGTTAAGTGGTAGAATGTCAAAAGCTGCTTCTAAAATTGCTTCTCTTTTAAAAGTTAAGCCTATATTACATTTAGAAAATAAAGCTGAATCAATCGAAGCATTAGGGATTGCGAGAACTGATCGACGCATCTTCAAATTGCTTGTCGAAGATTTTGTAAAACACAATGTAAGTCCACTGACTCATGATCTTTACTTGTTAGAAAGTGAAGGCATGGAGACTCTAGAAAGCTTTAGAGACTATCTCTTTGATAAGATGGGAGAGTTTGAGTATTACATCATTAATCTTCCTGCGGCTGTTGCTACCCATGCAGGTCTTGGTACAATCGCCATTCAGTGGTGTCCTAAGCTTAAATAATCAAAAAGCACAACAATGAAGTATTCCCACCGCCAATTATTAGCGGATATACACATCATTATTGTGCTTTTTTTAATTCTAAAATAACTTTGGCCATCGAGGTTAATACTAATATTAGAGCAAATCCCAAAAAGAATACTGCATTATTGAATATAGGTATCAAAATATAGCCCACTTTAGGTACAACAAATTTAACTTTACCTACAATATCTTTTTCACTAATTTCCCAATAATCTAAAGTATTTCCTTTATTTGATCTAGTCTTTATAACATCTTCATTTCTACTTGCAAGAAAATGAGTAATTAAATCATCTTGTCCATCATTATTAATGTCATATGAAAAAGTAATAATATCACCTATATTATAAGACTCATTAATTTTCACAATTATCATGTCATTCTTTTTAATCAAAGGTTCCATACTATCACTTACCACAACATAAGTCTTATAAGGCCACACCTTCTCTGATACATGAGGTAAAAACATAATCACAGCGATAATCAAGCTTGCAATAATAACCATGATATAAAAAATGATATTACGTCTAGATTTACTTTTAACGTTTTTCATCTGTTACAAATCCTTCTTGCCAAATAGACTTATCCTCACCAGGTTTAATATACTTATCACCCTTTTTATTAGATCCAGCTATTAATGTATAGATTTTACCCTTATATCTTACAACAGGATTTTGATAAGATTCCATCCAATAATATCTTTCATAAATAGTAAATGCATCAAAGTCAAACTCATTATACAAGTTATAACCCGGACCAGTCCCTGGCTCAATATTATCCCCAAAATCACCATTTCTCAAATAAATATTACCCTGCCAATAAATAGGTTTATCTTTCTCAACCCTCATATCTTTATTCCAAGTTAATTCATCAAGACTACCCAAATCAGTCCATACGTATTCATTTTTCCCCACCAGTGGAACATTATTACTTGAACCTTCATTATGAGCTCTAAAGATATGATTATCTTTTATAACAAATGAACCAGTTGAATAATAAATACCTTTTTTATATTGGTTTCCATAAACTTTATAAGGGTTATTCCAAGGATCATTAGGATTAATTGTCCAATTTTGACTTCTATGAATATAGTAATATCTTTCACCAATTAAAACTACTTGACCTTTATAAAGTTTCTTGTCCGCTTCAGGGTCAATAATTACACTTGTATTTTCATTTTCAAAATTCCAAGTTCCAATCTTAATTGCTTCGGATTGAACACGAAAAAGAGGTGGGAATGAAATATCCCCACCATGCCAATATGCAAATGTTTTTGATCCTGTTAGAACAACTAACAGTAATAATACTGATATCGACACTATCTTTTTCATTCTACACCTCTATTTAGTTTTCAGGAATAATTTGAATATCAAAACTTGCTACTAATTGCTTCCCTTGTATTAAGTCGTAAATTTCTTTCGAAGTTGGCTCATTCTCAAAGATTATTGTTAAGTAAAGTTGTGTTCCAGAGTTTATCATAGTCATATTTTCACCTAATCTTTTTTCTGAGACCTCAAAACTATACTTAAATAAGTCATTTGTGATTGCCTCAACTTCTTCTTTATCTTCTACACCTGGTATATCAAATTTAAAGTTTTTTATATCTATTTTACCGACTGCATAATCTATATATTTTGAATCTGTTGACCAACTAATATCATATGTGAATTTTACTGTACTATTATCTGGGTCAATTGTTGCTGGTACAAATTTACCTTTATGATCACTTTGTGAATTTCCAACTTCTAAAACAGTTTCTACTGTTTGAGACTCACCTGTACCAATTTGAATTGTGTTACTTTGTGACTTTACATCATCTGCTTTTATTGTTCCACTATTCCAATATGCCCATGTAAAACCTGTTAATAACACCGCTAAGATTGTTAGCGATAACAACATTACTTTCTTTTCATTCTTCATCTTCTAATTTCTCCTTTTATTAACTTCACTCATGGATTATACCAAAGCTGATTTTTCTTGGCAATAAATAAGCATCATTATGACTATCAAGTTTTATGACAATTAATAATTCCTGAGAGTGCTATCATTTTGGGAGCAAAAAAACCTAGATATTATCTAGGCTCTTTCATTTATAAAATTAGCTAATTCATCCATTTTTGTTTCTATCAAATCTAAACATTGATTAAACTTTTCTTGAGATTGACCACTTGGATCATCAAGTCCCCAATCAAATCGATAAGTAGATTTTAAACTAGGACATTCAACATTACATCCCATTGTGATTACAATGTCCATATCGCTTAAATCATTAATATGAGTATTAACATGTTTTTCATTCATATTGTAGTTATAACGGTTTATAATTGTTTTCACTGCATCTTGATTGATTCCTCTACTCATATCGGTCCCAGCTGAATATGCATTGAATAGATCTGCATATTTTATTTTCGCTACTGCTTCAGCCATTTGACTGCGACATGAGTTGTGAACACAGACAAATGCGACATTAAGTTTCTTAGACATTATTGCATCTTAAACTCTGAGTAAATAAAGTCATAATCTTCCAAGACTTTTTCAAGCCCTGTATAGAAAAATGTTTTGGATGAAACTTCATCACTTAGAGTCATGATTGGATTTTCTTTAAATTCATCGGATAAGAAATCAACAGCTTTTTCATTAGCACTAGTGAATTTCGTAATTTCTGCAATTCTTGCCGCAACTTCTGGCTTCATAATATAATCGAGGAATTTGTGTGTTCCTTCTAAGTTAGGAGCATCTTTTGATATTACAAAGGAATCAATATAGATAGGAGTTCCTTCTGTAGCAAATACTGCTTCAAGTGAATCATCCTGTTCAATTGCCTTATAAACTTGATTTGAATACATAAAGCCTGCGACTGCTTCTTTGTTCAGTAGTGAATCTTCTGGAGTATTCGTTTCAAAACGATGTATGTTAGGTCTTAAAGCAAATAACTTCTCTCTAACTGCATCTTGATCTTCTTGTTTAACCGAGTTAACTTCTAGGTCTAATGCTTTTGAAACAATTCCCATTACTTCAACAGCACCATCAATCATAACGAGTGAATCCTTTAATTCATCTTGCCATAAATCTTCATATGAAGTAATTGCTTTAGCGTTTTTCTCTGCGACTGCATCAGGATTTACAAGTAATAATGCTGTGGAAATTGCATACGGAATTGAATATTCATTACTTTCATCGTAGTAATTACCTTGATAATTAGGGTTGATATTTTTAAAGTTTTCTAACTTACTTTCATCAATCTTATGCAAGTTACCATTTTGTCTTAGAATGTCAACCATATAATCTGTAACGACTGCAAGGTCATATTGATCTCCACTTGTTTCAAGCAGTGATTGCATATCTTCATTGGATTGAACTTCTTTATAATTAACTTTAATACCTGTTTCCTTTTCAAAATCATTAATAATTTCTCGGGGAATAAAATCTCCACCCCATGTCATTAAACTAATGGAATCTTCACTAGTCGCTTTTGGTGAACATGCTGTAAGAACAAATAAAACTAATAATATTGATATAACTTTTTTCTTCATCTTATACCTCTTTCTTTTTACTTGAGCTTAGATCTATTTGACTTAAACCTAATATAGTGAATGTAATTAATAAAATAATCGTACATAATGCATTGATCTTAGGTGTAACTCCTACTCGCATCATTGAGAAGACATGAACAGGAAGTGTACTCTTACTACCTGATACATAGGTTGAAATTACCACATCATCTAAAGACATAGCTAAAGCTAATAATGAAGCTGTGATAATTGAAGGATAAACAAGTGGTAAAATAATTGTTTTTATCATTTCCCATTGACTTGCTCCTAAATCTCTTGATGCTTCTAAGATGGAAATATCTATTTCTTTAAGACGTAATCCTACCATTACGTAGACATATGGAACACAAAATAAAGAATGAGCAATAACAAGTGTAAATCTTCCTAAAGGAATTTTTAAAAAGGTGAATAATATAAGCAATGAAATTCCTAATGCAAGCTCTGGAACTAATAGAGGCAATAGCATAAAACCTTCAATCGTTTTCCCTCTTCTTTTCTTTACTAGGATGCCTGTTACTGCAGCAAATGTTCCTATAATAGCAGAAAGTATAGCTGTCATTACACCGACTTGTAAACTCAATATTAAGGATTCCAAAATCACTCTATCTTTAAATAATTCCCGATACCACATTAAACTAAAACCCGACCATTGGGCTGTGGATGATGTGGAATTAAATGAGAATATTAAAACGGATAAAATAGGAATATACAAAATCACAAAAAACAATGCAAGATAAACAGTTCCATATTTTCTCTTAGTCATTTCCTATTTCACCTTGCCATTTCTTATTCAATTTCGTATAAATAAATAAAACAACTAAAACCATAAGTATCATAGCAACTGCTAAAGCAGCAGCTAAAGGTCTATTTCTACCTTTTGTTACTTGATTATTAATTAAATTCGCTAAGAAAACCATTTGTCCTCCACCAAGCAAATCAGAGACAAAGTACATTCCTAACGCTGGAATAAATACTAAAGTAAAACCCCTCAACACTCCTGAAAGAGTTAGTGGTAAAGTCACATTAATGAATGTTTTTATTTTCCCAGCTCCTAAATCATAGGAGGCTTCTAAGTAAGAACGATCTAACTTATCAACAGAATTATAAATAGAAATAATCATGAAAGGAATAAGCATATAAATCGTACCGATTAAAACTGTGGAAAACTTATACATCATATCCAGTGGCTTACTTATCAAACCAAGTTTAAGAAGAAATGTATTAATCAAACCACTTTTACCTAACAAGATAACCCAACCATACGTTCTCATCAAACTTGATGTCCAAAATGGAATCATGATTAACATTAACGATAAAATCTTTGCTTTTGGATTTAAATTGGCAGTAATATAAGCAACTGGATAAGCAATCACTGTCGCTATCATTGCTGTTAAGATTGCTAATTTAAAAGAATTCCAAAATACCTTTAAATAAGTTGGCGATAAAATTTTACGATAATTGTCTAAGGAAACATTAAAGACAATATTTCCAAGTTGATCTCTTGATAAAAAGCTTAATACAATGACAAGAATCAAAGGAAGTAAGACCAAAGTACCCATCCATAAGATAATAGGATAAGAAAGATACTTATTCTTTTCCTTCATCATGATGCATCACGTTCCTTTGGTAAAATAACCGCGGAATCATGACCCCAAGTTACATAAACTTGGTCATTTTCTTCATAGCGACAATCTTGAACACCATATTCCACAACCATCATAGATTGTCCATTAACTTCAATTTCAGTTTTAACTTGTGATCCAGTATAGCGGCTAGATACTACTTGAGCCGGAAAAGAGTTCTCACTTGGATCACACATCACTGACATCTTATCAGCATGAACTGCAAGAATTACTGTATTTTTTAATGCATGTGTTTTCGAACAGCCTCGATGACAATCAACCCAAATATCTTGTCCATTTAAGGAAACTTTAGCCTGACGATCTTTGAAATCTAAAACTTCCACGTCTATTAAATTTCTCTCACCAATAAAGTCTGCCACAAATAGATTACTTGGATCATTGTAGACCTCTTTAGGATTACCAATCTGTTGAATAACCCCTTTATCCATAATGGCTAATCGATCAGACATATTTAATGCCTCTTCTTGGTCATGGGTTACATAGATAAAAGTTGTCTTAGTTTCTTTTTGAATTCGCGATAATTCAACTTGCATATGTTTTCTTAATTTTTGATCTAATGCACCTAAAGGTTCATCAAGCAATAAAATATCAGGCTTGTTAATCAGTGCTCTTGCAATCGCAATTCTTTGTTTTTGTCCACCAGAGAGTTGAGAAACATTACGATTTTCATAACCTTCCATCTGCACGAGTTTTAGAACTTCCTTAACTCTAGAATCATAATCCTTTTTATCAATTGTACCTTGCATTTTCGGACCATAAATTATATTCTCAAATACATTTAAGTGTGGAAACAAAGCATAGTTTTGAAATACAGTGTTCACACTTCTTTTTTCAGGAGCTAAAGACATAATTGACTCACCCGATAACTTTATATCACCAGAGCTAATATCTTCAAATCCAGCAATTGATCTTAAAATCGTTGTCTTTCCACAACCTGAAGGACCTAAAAGTGTTAAAAACTCACCATCATACACATCTAAAGATAAGTCATCAAGTGCCTTAAAATCACCATAATACTTATCCACATTTTTTATTGATAATAATATTTTTTCCATATAAACCCCTTATATATACATTTCCATACATGTTAATCTCTTTTTACACATTGAATCGGCGGAGTTATAAGCTCCACATCCTCAATTAATTCATCAAACATTTTGACTAATGGTAATAGTTTTTCCTTCTCTAAGGAATAACGCGTCCAGTAACCATCCTTTGTTCCAAATACCAATCCACTATCTTGCAATTGCTTCATATGGTAAGACAAAGTTGCTTGAGTAATACTGAATTCATCCAACAACTGGCATGCACATAGATTTTTCTTTGATAAAAGTTGAATGATACGTAATCTCGTCTCATCACTCAAGACCTTCAACATCTGTGCATAGTCCGCATTACTCATCCGAACACCTCCAATCATTTCGATGTTTATCTAAATAAATAGTACTATCCACTTAGATAAGTGTCAATATGAATGCCCATTAAAAAAACAAGATAAATATCTTGTTTTAATTAGAACTTGGAATTACTCGATTAACTTCTCCAGCTAAAACGGAAATCGGGAGAGTTTGTAGTTTAACTAGTCCAGGACCTGTTAATTTAACTAAGAAGAAGCCCTCACCACCAAATAGTTTATTTGTCCAACCCTTTACACTTTGAATCTCATAAGAAACACTTTCTTCAAATAAAAATAGATTACCTTGATCAACCAATAATACTTCCCCTTCTTTTAATTGATAATCAATTAAAGAACCATCAGCCTCTAAAAACAAATGACCATGACCACTAAACTTTTGAAGAATAAATCCTTCTCCACCAAAAAATCCAGCACTAAATTTCTTAGTAAAAACTGTTTCAAAAGATACAGATTCTTCAGAAGCTAAAAAAGAATTCTTTTGGGCGATAAAGTTTTGACTACCATCAAGCTCATAGGCTTCAATAACTCCTGGCATCGAAGTAGCAAAAGCAATCTCTTGATTATCCGATTTAGCAGTATATATATTTCGGAAAAAACCTTCACCTGTAAAAGCTCTACCAAAAGATTTCCTCATACCACCTGAATGAACTTTATAGTCCATATCCCCACTCATCCAAGACATATTCCCTGAACTTGTTATAATTTTTTCACCCTCATTTAGAAAACATCTCAAAACTGGGTAAACACCTTCTATTGTATATTTCATAGTGTTCCTCCTTGTACCAACATTATATCATCTCCAATAAAATATATGATATTATTAATTCATATTAAAGGGGGAAACGATGAATCAAGAATATGCACTAAGCAAAATAAAATACTATAAAAACAATCCCGAAGAGAAAAACAGTGAGGGATATAAAATCATTCAAAACGAACTCTATACTATTAGAGATAATGGTGTCAAAAACTTTATCAGTGTTATGAATTAAGGATTAGATATCTATCTTAAAAAAGATAATCCAGACTTTCATATTCCCTATGATATAGCCATGATGGCCAGAAAAGAATTTGAAGAAGTACATGGTGGATTTCCTAAAGACCACGCAGGTGAAAGTAGAAGTATTGTAG
>CAZRNT010000037.1:1757-8918 GCA_964601525.1 uncultured Erysipelothrix sp. | reverse complement strand
GAAAAAAATAAATATGGACACAATTGTCCTAGACCCGAACCCTGTTTTGCGTCAAAAGTGCGAGATGGTTCCTTTTCCATTGCAAGAAGAGGACATCAAGACAATGCAAAGCTTGCTTAAATATGTACATGACTCACGCGACGAAGAAATAGCCGAGCGTGATAATTTGCAGCCTGCCGTTGGTATTGCTGCACCACAAATTGGCATTAATAAACAAATGACCGCAGTTGTGGTTGACTTAGAAGATAAAGATGGAAACATTAAAACTGTTGAGTATGCCCTAATTAATCCAAAAATAGTATCTCACTCAGTTAAAAAAGTAGCGTTAAATTTTGGTGAAGGCTGTCTGTCCGTTAGAGAAAATCACGAAGGCCTTGTTCCAAGACATAAAAGAATAAGAGTTCAAGCTTATGATCTCTTGCAAGAAAAACACATCGACTTTAGAGTAAAAGATTATTTAGCAATCATTTTACAGCATGAAATAGATCATTTACATGGAATATTATTTTATGACCACATAAATAAAGATAATCCTTGGGATGATCATGATTTAGAAATCATAGATTAGGAGTAATTATGAATACAAAGAAAGACAAAATTAAAAAAGGTGATACTTTAGTCTACGCCCTGGGTGGTTTAGGTGAAGTTGGAAAGAACATGTACTGTATTGAACATGACGATGAGATATTGATTATAGACTCAGGAGTTATGTTCCCTGAAGAAGAATTATTGGGAGTTGATTATGTAATTCCTGATTACACACATTTAGTTAAAAATAATAAAAAGAAAAAAACTTTAGTTATTACACATGGTCATGAGGACCATATAGGTGGTATTCCTTTCTTATTACAAAGGGTACAGATTGATAACATTTATGCACCTCGATTTGCGAAAGCGCAAATTCATCGAAAACTAGAAGAACGCAGAATGCAAACTAAAATAATCGAGATTAATGCAGATTCAAAAATTAAGACAAAGAATTTTGTAATTGGTTTCTTCAATGTTATTCACTCAATTCCAGATGCAGTTGGAGTATTAGTTAATACCCCTAATGGTCGTGTTGTATCAACAGGAGATTTTAAGTTTGATTTAACTCCAGTTGGCTCAAACTCTGATTATCAAATCCTTTCATACTTAGGTGAAATTGGAATTAGTTTATTACTGAGTGATTCAACTAACGCAGAAGTTAGTGGTTTTTCTATAAGTGAAAAAGAAGTAGCTAAAGAAATTAATGGTATTTTCAGAAAAGCAGATGGAAGAATTATTTTAGCAACCTTTGCTTCTAATGTTTACCGTGTACAACAAATTATCGATGCAGCAATTGCTGATGGTCGAAAAATTGCGATATTTGGTCGTTCAATGGAAAACATTGTAACTATCGCTCGTAAATTAGGACACATTAAAGCTGCAGATAAACATTTTGTTAAAGCACATCAACTAAATAAACTGCCTGCTAATAAAGCATGTATTATTTGTACCGGTAGCCAAGGTGAGCCTATGGCAGCATTAAGTAGAATTGCGAATGGTACTCATCGTCAAATCAGTATTATCCCTGGAGATACAGTCGTCTTTTCTTCAAGTCCTATCCCAGGAAATGCGCAATCTGTTTCCCATGTAGTGAACCAATTAACACGTCGTGGAGCCAATGTTTTAACAAACTCCCCTCTAAACTCATTACATACAACAGGACATGCATCAAAAGAAGAGCAAATGTTAATGTTGCAACTTGTTAAACCAGAATATTTCATGCCTATGCATGGTGAATACAAAATGTTAAAAACACACCAACAAACTGCAATAGAGACAGGTGTTAAACCAGAAAATATATTTGTCTGTGCAAATGGTGATGTCATCGGATTAAGAAATGGCCATGCATTCTCAACTGATTTGAGACTACAGGCTGATGATATCTATGTTGATGGTAAAGATAGTAGCGGATTATCAACTGCAGTGCTTAAGGACCGTAAAATCCTTTCTGACAGCGGTTTAGTAAGTGTCGTTGTAACAATTGACTCTCGTCAAAACAAAATCCTTACAAAACCAACAATAGTAAGTCGAGGATTTGTCTTTATAAAAGATAATCAAACACTTATCAAAGAAGCAGAACAAGTTGTTTACGAAGCATTAAACAAAAGAATGGAAAAGCGTGTAACATTTGGTGATATTAAAAACACTATTCGTGGATCTCTTGAACCATTCCTCTATAAAAAAACACAACGTAACCCTCTTGTTGTGCCTGTAATATTAAATCGAAATGAAGAGGATAAAAATGAAAAGAAAGCGTAGACAAGTCCTATTTTTAAGCCTTGTCTTTCTTTTATTACTATCAGTATTTATTGATATGAAATTTCTAGCAATTAAAAGACACAAGCTTAGAATAGAATCAGTACAAAGTGATCGAATCCCCGCTTCATTTGATGGATTCAGTATTGCTTATTTCTCAGATGTACTATCGGACTTTGAGAACTTAGATAAAAGTATAGAAAGTCTAGAAGAACATAAAGTTGAACTTGTAGTTTTTGGAGGAAATTTACTTAAAGAAGAGATTAACGAAAAAGATAAAGAACTTCTAATTAAGAAACTAAAAAATATCCAAGCTCCATTAGGTAAATATACTGTTTTAGGAGACGAGGATCAAAAATTTCAGTCCTATGAAATCCTTGAAAAAGCTGGATTTAAACTTCTTAGCACAAGTGCAAATCCAATCCATAACTATGGGAAAGATTATATCGATCTTAGATCCATTGATTTGGAGCACTCCAGTTTTGAAAGTGATGAGAATATTTTTGAAGTCTTAATTATGAACGATAGTAAATTAGCTGAGGGATTAGAAAATAAGGACTATGATTTATTACTTGCAGGAAAATATTTAGGTGGTCTTGTTAAGATACCTTTCATGGAACCCTTTGGTAATCACTCTAAATATTATAAGAAACGTTATGATCTAGAAGATAAGACCATGATACTTTCTCAAGGATTAGGAACATATGACTTACCATTGAGACTCAATACCAATCCCGAAACGATTATTATAGTTTTAGAGGCAACAAATGAATCATAAAGAAATTACTCATTTATTCTTAGAATCTCGAATCAAAAACACTGATACAGTTGTTGATATGACTGCAGGAAATGGTCATGACACATTATTCCTAGCAAAAATAGCTAAAAAAGTTATTGCAGTAGATATTCAAAAACAAGCAATTGAGAGTACTAAAGAAACTTGCAAAGAATATACAAATATCCAATACATCAATAAAGATCATAGTCAAATAGATTTTATGGATTCTTATCAAGCTTATATCTATAATCTAGGTTATTTACCTGGTTCTGATAAAAAAATTATTACAAATGTAGAAAGTACTGTTAGTTCATTAAAAAAAGCAATCGCAACAAATCCTAGATTTATCACAATTGCTTCTTATCGCGGACATGATGGTGGCGAACAAGAATATAGAGCCATAAAAGATTTACTTGAATCAGAAAAGATTGAGGCTATTGAAGTCAAATACGACAGTGAGCTCAGTCCTGTTACTTTTCTAATCGATTTTGTAAAACCTTCATCATCAGTAATTCTCGTTGATGAACTAAGGCGTTTACCCCAAAAACAGGCAATGACAAAACTTCAATCCATGCTTCAATTGACTTAAAAACTAAATCATCTTGAACTAAGCTCTCTTCTAATGTAGGAGAGCTTTTTCTATACCCTTCTATTTCAGCATAATAATAAAAATGTAAATTTATTTGTTTTATCAATGCATATTCATCAATAACATTGTCAAGAAACATAATGTCTTTAAGGACTAAACCAGCCTCCTCAAGCGCTTCTCTTTTTAGAGCCATCTCTTTAGTCTCATTTTCTTCTATTCCGCCACCAATGCTTTCAAAATGATTTCTAAAACCAAATGCATCTTTTCCTGAGTAATGAATCATAGCTACTTCTTTTTGCTCATTAAAAGCAAAAACTCTTACACTTGGGCGTAATTTATTATAGGAACTTATTTCTTGAGTAGGATCTTTTAAGCGATATTTAATCATACTTACCTCCATAAAAAAACACAGCCAAGCTGTGTTTAATTTTTTGTTGATTGACGTGGTGTATAGAGATAAGATAATTCAATTTCTTTATCTTCAACTACATCATCGTTTAACATCTTGGTTAGAACTCGCATAGCTACCGCTCCTAAATCATAGGATGGAATTGCGAAACTACTTAGACGAGGACGTACCATTGAATTATATTTGGTATCAATTACACAAACTATTTCTAAGTCATTTGGCACATCGATATCACACTCTGTCGCTGCGTTTAAAGCAGAGATTGCTTGTGAATCTCTATTAGCAATTAAGAAATTATAAGGAATATCTTCAATATGATCGACAAAGTAATCATAGGAACGACGATATTCTCCTGGGATAGGAATATAACCTTCATCCTCAATACCAAATTCTTTATATGCTTTTTGAACTCCATTACGCATTAAACGAGTAGAGAAATCATTTTTTCTATCCTGAATTACAGCGATACGAGTAGATTTATCTTCAGATAACTTCTTAACAGCTAAATCATAGACAGCTTGTTCTATATCAACAAATACAGAAGAAATCTGCTTATCTGACATACGATTTCCGATAATTACAATTGGAAATTCATACTTACTCAATTCTGCTAATTCATCTTCCATAAGTTTATCATTATAAATGATAACACCATCAACTCTAGATTTAATAACATCATCAATAACTTCAGCAATATCTACAATTCCTTCAGTCATTGTGTGTAATACAATATTATATTTATAGATCTTAGCAACATCAATCAAACCATTAATGATTTGACCTGTGTAGACAAAACTTGCCTCTGGTACTAAAAGAGCTATGGTTGTGGTTTTTTGTAAAGCTAAACCTTGGGCCACTGCATTAGGTTTATATCCTAATTTATCAATTGCAGCCTCCACCTTTTCTCGTGTTTCATCTCGAACTATTTCAAGACCATTAATAACACGGGAAACAGTTGCTAAAGAAACATCAGCTTCTTTTGCAACATCATAAATCGTTACTCTCTTCATTTACCTTGTCCTCCTGCTCCAAATCATCGATTGCATCTTGGACCTTCTTCTCACTTTTTTCTAAAAAGACAATAATATTATCATCAATTTCATCAGTGCTTTCTTTTATGTCAGCCCATTTTTTTTCTGCTTCTTCACCAAAATCCTCAAGCTTTTCTACAGCTTCGTCTTTGACTTCTTCAGATTTTTCACTTAAATCATCGACTTTTTCTTCGACATAATCTTTTGCTTTAGAACTTGCATCTTCTACATCTTTACTTAGTTCATCAACAAATTTTTCACTCTTTTCTAAGCCTTCATCAAGTCCTTCTTGAATCGAATCATTTGCATGTTCTGCAAATTCTTTACTTTCTTCAACTACTTCATGAAGTACTTCAGTGGTCTTTTCACTACCTTCTTTAGCTTTATCTTCTAATTCATCAAACCATTCCGATAGTTTTTCGCCACCTTTTTTTAGTTGCTTAGAACCAGCATCAACAACCTCTTTGGTTTTCTCTTTCATTGCTTCAGTTCCTTTTTTTACATTAGGATGATTAGCAATGTCATCAAAAGTGTCTTTAGTTTTATTGATAAAACGATCAATTACACCTGACTCTTCAACTTTAGTCACAACTTCTTTAGCTGATTCATACATATTACTTGATAATTTACCTAAATCTTCAAGTAATTCACTTTTATTTGGCGCAGCTTGAATTACATCCAAACTTGAACTTATTAATTCTTTGTTTTTAGCAATTAAATGCTCTGCACGTTCTTCAAGAACCTCTTGTTTTTTTAATTGAGAAATCATTTCTAAGGAACGGATATTCATAGTGTTGATTGTGTCAACTGATTTATCACGGAAATCTAAAAGTTGTTCTTGACCACTTTTATGCGCAATTAACTCATTACTTTTGCTATAAAAGTCATAAACTAAATTATCAATTTCATAAACTAATGCATTAAGTAATTCATCATATTTATTCATCATATACTCCAAAATCCTCCTCTTCGTTTTCTTCTTTATTTGGTTTCTTCTTTTTATCAATAAAATCTTTCATTCCATTAACTAAAGCATCAGAATTCTTCATTGAAAAAGAAGCAATGGAACTAACAGCACCCATGGTAGCATTATTAACCATATCCACTGTTCCAGAAATATTATTTAAAGTATCTAAAGGTTGATTTAACTTTTCAACTGAATCATTAGTATTTTCCAAAATCTCGTCAACTTTATCGAGCGTTTGCGGAATCCTTTTCAACAATAAGTACACCTGATATAAAAGCATGGCTAATATAATCAAACATATGACACCAACTATTGGGAATAAAACCGTTGATAATTCATTTAAACTATGTAACAAATCATCCATCATAACTTTCGCCACCTCTCTATATTAATAATTATAACGTTTTATGAAAGAGTTTTCAATCATTGTAACGCATTTTCAGAGCATCTCTTAAATCATAGATATCCTTAGAGCTCATAAAGACATAAACTGCAGGTCCAAAACTCTGCAATAAATCTAAACTTTCTTCATTTAGATCAATTAAATGACTACCAGGTATCATTTTTTGCAAATCATCAATATCCATATCTATACCCTCTTCGTAGTCATCAATACTGGTAAATGGACATAAACAAACTTCATCAGCTTGAGATAAACTGCTAGCAAATTCATCAGCGAAATAATGTAAACGCCCTACACGATGCCCTTTAAAAATAGCTACAATCTTATGCTCAGGAAAGCGCGTCTTTGCTGCTTTAAGAGTGACATCAATTTCTGTTGGATGATGAGCATAGTCATCAATATAAACATTTTCTTTGCCTTCCTCAACCACAAAGCGCCTTAAGGCTCCTTTAAAGCCTTGTAAACCTAATTCCATTAATTCAGGATCAATACCTTCATAAATCCCTACTGCTATAACAGCTAGCGAATTTAAGACCAAATGATCACCAACTATCGGTAAATTAAAGCGATGAATTTTCTCATCTTTATAATAAACATCAAATTCAGTACTCTCTCTGTTTTTTACCATGTTTTTCACATATAAATCATTAGATTTAGCGAATCCATAAGTGATAACCGGAGAAGAAAAACGCATTTTAGAG
>CAZRNT010000037.1:0-1747 GCA_964601525.1 uncultured Erysipelothrix sp. | reverse complement strand
ATAAGTAAGTCCTTTACATTTTTAGAAAATTCTTCAAAAGCTGATAGATAATCCTTTTCATCCTTAAAGTAATCAACATGATCAATTTCAAAATTTGTCATTATAGCAATCTCAGGTTTATAAGCTAAGAAATGACGACGATATTCACAAGCCTCAACAGAGAAATATACATCATCCTCATGCAAAGAACCACTGCCATCTCCAATAAGATAACCCGCTTTTTGAGAATAGGATAACATATTGTTAAGTAATGTAGTTGTGGTGGTTTTTCCATGAGAACCACTCACAGCAATTGTTCTATATGACTTCATTAATTCACCTAGAAACTCATGGTAGGAAAATCTCTGTACCGAAGGATTATTTTTAGCAGCTTGAATTTCAACATTTTCATCTGTAAATGCATTACCCATGACAACAATATAATCATCTTTTATATTGTCTTTTGAAAAGGAAAGAATTGGAATCTCCAATTCTCTTAAGCTATCTTCAGTAAAAAAATGACGTTCTATATCAGAACCTAAGACATTATAACCTAGGTTTTTACATATTTTTGCTAATGAAGCCATTCCCGTACCTTTGATACCAATGAAATAAATAGTTTTATTCTTCATTTTCTAGCTCCTCTAAAAAGTCATAAAGTGAAACTTGAACCTCTTCTGCTTCTTCATTAGGACTAAGCATATCTTTTAGCTCATAATTCAAAAGTTCCTCGTCAAAGATATCATTAGTTTCTTCTTCCATTAGACCATACATCGGACTAATCACTGTTGTACTGGTCTTAGATTTTTTGACTTTTTTCTCTTTTGCAATTGGTGAATTTTCATTTTGACTTCCGCCAAAAATAGGACTAATTATGTCTTGTGGTTTATAATCCTCTTTCTTATAAGAAGGTGTACGCTTCTCAATCTTTGGTAAGTCAAAACTTTCTTTCTCTTTAACTTGATAATCAGCAGTAATTCTATTGGAACGATGAGATTTATCTTCTTGTTTATCATCTTGTATATTTTCTTTTTCAGAAACTGTGATTACTTCTACTTTTTCTGAAGCTTCTTCTTTTACCTTTGGACTAAGTTTCTCAGGTTCTTTCTTTTCTACTACTGAAATTGGTTTGATTTCAGGAATATCAATCTCATGACTTTCCTTATCCTTAGCTTTTAAATCTTCCTCAAGAATAATCTCTTCCTCTTGGAACAACATCGATGCTATTTTTCTTAACATTTGTCCACCTCTAATCTTTTATTTTGTCATCTGGATGTAATTGATTATACATATCGATCAAACTACCATCTTCTGGAACCACATGTTCAAAGAAATCTTCATGAATTGTTTTATCCTCAATAATCTCTTTATTGGAAAAATCAACAAATACTTTTTCTTCTTCAACTTCAACACTTCTTAAAATTGCAACCATATGCTCTAGGATAAATTCATAATTTGTTGGATTGACCAATGTCAACATCTCTACAAATTCATTTTCCAAGATTACGGCAAATTGTTGATTCTTCAATTCATAAACGCGTAAATTAATTTCTCTCTCTTGATCTTTTTGATCAAGATATTTTGAATTATCAAAATAATAAAGTTTTTCATCTTCATTCAGCAATTTTAATTTTTCAGGTTCATGATTCTCATACTGACTTGCAACAACTTTAGAAACCTTTAAATTCATCATGATTTCATGATTATCAATTGTATATAAACTTGCAAGTTCAGTCGATGTTTTTACACCTGCATCTGGTGGTAAATA